>NZ_JACEGK010000420.1:0-7096 GCF_056859195.1 Streptomyces sp. NH27 | reverse complement strand
TTGCACGGGCATGGACGCGGGAGCACGGGGAGGCGGCCGATGGCGGGCAGCGTGGGCAGGCCGCGGCGGGCACTGTGGATCACGGCCGTGGCCGGGCTCGCGGTGGACCAGGTGACGAAGGCCGTCGCCGCGGTGGCCGTGGAGGGCAAGCAGCCGGTGCACGCGCTGGGCGGCGCCGTGACCTTCACCGCGTTCCGCAACTCCGGCGCGGCCGGCTCCTTCGCCCCGCACGCGACCCCCGTCTTCACGGTGCTGGCCGTCGGCGTGCTCGCCTTCATCACCTGGGCGTCGTCATCCGTGCGGTCGGTCGGCTGGGCGGTCGGCCTCGGCCTGCTCTTCGCCGGCGCCGGCGGCAACCTCGCCGACCGGCTCTTCCGCCACCCCGGGTTCGGCCGCGGCGCCGTGCTGGACTTCATCCAGATCGGCCACTCCGGGATCTTCAACCTCGCCGACCAGTGCGTGACCTTCGGCGCGCTGACGGTACTGGTGCAGACCTTCCGCGGCGTCCCGATGCGGGCGAACAGCCCGGCCCACTGACCCGCGCGCGCCGCCGAACCGCCCCTGAACGGGGGCCACTTGACCGCGGACCCGGGGCGGCGCGGCCCGCGGAACGACCTCCCGGGAACCGCCCCGGTCCGCCTGCCGGGGCGCCGTACCGTCGCCGCCTGCGGGACGGACCGGATCGCGCGCCGGCCGGTCCGCGGCGCACCCAGGCCCAGGTGCAGATGACTCCACCGCACTCCCTGCCGGCGGAACGGGCTGCCGGCGGGGCCGCTTCAGGAGCTTTCGCGGCGCCGTCAGCCGTCCGAGGGGTGGTCCGGGCTGGTCCAGACGTCCGGGCCGCCGCCGTGCCAGACGAACAGGTCGGGGTCGTCGAGGCTGACGGCGTCCGGGTCGAGGCCCGCGCGGCGCAGGAACTCCAGCAGGTCGGCGGGGCCACGGGCGAGCCCGAGTGTCTCCCGGCCGACCCGTATCCGCCGGCCGCCGGGGGCCGGCGGTTCCACGATCACCTGAGTTCCGCGTTCCGCGTCCATGCCCCCAGCCTGCCCACGCGGCGCCACGTGTGCATGTCGGCACGGTAGCGACCGGGGGCCGGCCCGGGTGCGTGCCGGGCGGTCAGGACGGTGCGCCGAAGGCGCGGCGGCACGCCCGGGGGCTGATGCCGGTGGTGCGCTTGAAGCGGTCGCGGAAGGCGGTGGGCGACCCGAAACCGACCATGGGCGCCGATGCGTTCGACGGAGTGCGGGATGCTCCCCGGCGGGTGCCGGGCCCGGCGGACGCGCGGGCCGGGGCGGGCGGCGTCAGCCGGCGGTGAGGACCTTGGCGTAGACCGAGGAACTGCGGCGAACGCTCATGCCGAGGTGCTCGTAGAGATTCAGGGCGCCGGTCTCGGAGTGGGTCCACAGGGTGCAGCCGCGGCGGCCGTGCCGGTGGAAGGCGCGGAAGGTCTCCCGGAGCAGTACCCCGGCGATGCCGCGGCCGCGGTGGTCGGCGCGGACCGCGAGCCGGTCGACGTAGCCCTCGGCCGAGCCCGGCACGTCGAGGGCCACCAGCGCGCCGACCATCTCGCCGCCGGCGAACGCCACGGGTGACATCGCGGGTGCGAACGCGGCCTGTTCGACGGTGAGCCGGGCCCACTCGTCGTACGGCAGGCGGCGCTTCTGCCACTGGCCGAAGGCGTCCTCGACGAGTTGGTGCGCCGCGTGCTCGTCGCCGGGGCGGAACGGCCGTACGGTGACGCCGGCGGGCGGCGCGGGCACCTCGGGTTCGTCGGGCACCGCGATGCCCAGCAGCCACTGCGTCACGAACGGCGCGTATCCGCGTGAGCGCAGCAGCGCGACGGCCGCCGTGTCGCAGTCCTCGGCCGGTTGCGCCAGCCGTACGCCGCCCACCTGACGGGCCCGCGCCTCGGCCCAGTCGAGCAGCAGGCCGCCCAACCCCCGCCCGCGGTGGGCGGGATGGACGTCCGCCTCGCTGCGCCGGCCGCCGTGCACCCACACCCGGCCCACCAGCTCCGGTGCGGGCCCCGGCGCGTGCACGAGCAGCGTGTCGAGCGCCGGATCCAGATCGGGCAGCGTCAGCCGCGCCGCGACGGCGTCGGCGCCGGTCTCCACGCTGCCGAGCAGGTCGCGCTCGCAGGCGGCGACGAGCCGGTGGATCACGCCGGCGTCGGCGGGCGTGGCCGGCCGGGCGCGATACGGCGCGGGAAACCGCGGGAGCGGCGGCGCCGATGGAAGCGGCCCGGGGTGGCCGCCGGGGGTCTCAGGCATGGGCGCTTCCGTCGTGCGGAGACGAGCCGTCGGCCGGGGGCTCGTGCGCGGGGGCGGCCGGGAGGCCGGCGAGCGCGTAGCGGACGAAGAGCACCGCTTCGGCATCGCCGTGCGGCGCGCTGTAGAGGTGCGCGCGGTCGGCCGGCCAGTGTGCGTACTCGCCGGGGCCGGCGGTGATGGGCGCGGCGGGTTCGCCGACGACGGCGGTGCCGCTGAGCACGTAGAGGTGCTCCTCGGTGCCCGGCAGGTGCGGGTCCGAGCGCTGGACCGCGCCGGCGCGGATGTGGATACGGAACACGTCGGTTATGGCGGTCGCGCTTTCGTGCCGCTCGGTGAGCAGCGCGGTGACGGCCTCGCCGCTGGCGTGGGCGCGGGCCCCGCCGGGGGTCAGGAGGGAGCTGAGCGGAGCGGCGAGGACCGAACTGAGCGGCGTGCCGAGCGCGGTGGTCAGCGCGTACAACGTCTCCAGGGTGGGGTTGCGGCGACCGCCCTCCAGCTCCGACAGTGTCGCCTTGCCGACGCCCGAGCGCCGGGCGAGTTCGGACAGCGACAGTCGCCGCTCCTCGCGGAGGGCCCGCAAGCGCCGCCCCACCTGCTCGTTCAGCTCCATCGACCTTCCCGGGGACGCCGGCCCGCGGCCGAAGACGATTGACGGACGCGCTCCGCCCACTCTAGCGTTCCACATACGGAACGTTCCATACATGGAACGGCCGCTGCCCCGCGTGTTCCGATCCTCGGGAAGTAAGCGATGACCACCTCTGCGCCCAGCCGTGCCACAGCACTCATACGCGCGGCCGCGCCCCCTTCCGCGGTCACGGCCGGCCTGGTCACGGTGCTGGTCGGCGTCACCAGTTCGGCCGCCGTCGTGCTCGCCGCGGCCCGCGCCGCGGGCGCCGACTCCGCCGAACTCGCCTCCTGGATGCTCGCGTTGGGGGTCGGCCTCGGCGCCACCGCCATCGGCCTCTCGCTGCGCTACCGGGCACCGGTGGTCACCGCCTGGTCGACCCCGGGCGCGGCGCTGCTGGCCACCGGCCTCACCGGCGCGTCGATGGGCCAGGCGGTCGGCGCGTTCCTGCTGTCGTCCGTGCTCATCCTGATCAGCGGGGTGACCGGCTGGTTCGCCCGGGCGATGGCGTCGATCCCGGTGTCGCTCGCGTCGGCGCTGCTGGCCGGGGTGCTGCTGGAGTTCGGCACCGGGCTCTTCCGCACCATGCACGGCAGCTTCGCCGTCACCTTCCCGATGTTCGCCGCGTACCTGCTCGCCCGGCGAATACGGCCGCGCTACGCCGTACTCGCCGCGCTCCTGGTCGGCATCGCCGCGACCACCGCGGCCGGCGATTGGGGCAGCGCGGCCGGCCACATCCGGCTCACCCCCGCCGCGCCCGTCTTCACCGCCCCCCAGTTCGACTGGCACACCCTGATCGGCGCGGGCCTGCCGCTGTTCGTGGTGACCATGGCCTCACAGAACCTGCCCGGCGTCGCGGTCCTGCGCGGCGACGGCTACGACGTCCCCGTCTCCCCGCTGATCGGCTGGACCGGTGCGGCGGGCGTGGTCCTCGCTCCCTTCGGCGCCTTCGCGCTCAACCTGGCCGCGATCTCCGCGGCCATCTGCACCGGTCCCGACGCCCACCCCGACCGCGACCGCCGCTACCTCGCCGCGGTATGGGCGGGCGTGTTCTACCTGTGCGTCGCGCTGTTCGGCGGGACCATCGGGTCCCTGCTGACGGCGATGCCGCAGGTGTTGGTGCTCGGCACCGCGGGGGTCGGGCTGCTCGGCACCATCGGGAGCTCCCTCCAGGGGGCGCTGGCCGACGAGGGCGACCGTGAAGCCGCCGTCGTCACCTTCCTCGCCACCGCTTCCGGGGTCACCCTGCTCGGTGTCGGCTCCGCCTTCTGGGGGCTGCTCGCCGGGGTCTTCACGATGCTGGTGGCCCGGGTGGGCAAAGCCTCCTTGGTGCCCCGTTCCGTCGGTTCCGCGACCGGCCACCGTGTACCGCAAGGTCCGAGAACCGCAGAACCGGCAGGGCGGGCGGACCGTTAGACTGAGCGGCAGTGGCACCCCTCGGGGCGCCGCGCGGCGGTGGGGCCCGCCGTACCCGAACCGCGGCGAGGATGCCGCCAACGGTCCCTGCTTGCGACGCGCACACCCGCATCGCGCCGAGAGGCGCGGTCATGTGCGCCGTACCGATGCGAGTAGGAGACTCACGTGGCAGACCCGCGCCCGCCCCTCTTCGAGGAGCCGGTCGACTCCGACATCGACCTGCATGTCCCGGATCAGCGCACCGAACTGAGCAGGCATCCGGCCGTGATCCTGGCCGTGATCGCGGTCGGCGGCGCGATCGGCGCGTGCGCCCGCTACGGCGCCGCGCTGCTGTGGCCGACCGCGACCGACGCCTTCCCGTGGACGACGCTCGCGGTCAACGTCGTGGGCTGCGCGATCATCGGCGTGTTCATGGTGCTGATCACCGATGTGTGGACCGCGCACCACCTGGTCCGGCCGTTCTTCGGCACGGGGGTGCTCGGCGGCTTCACCACCTTCTCCACCTACGCGACCGACGTACGCGGGCTGGTCGACCACGGCCATCCGCGCCCCGCGCTGGGCTACTTGGCGCTGACCGTGGCGGCCGCGCTGGTCGCCGTGTGGGCGGGGGCGCACGCGACCCGGCGGATCGTGGCGGCGGCAACGGGCAGGGAGATCCGGTGAACTGGCTGCTCGTCATCGTCGGCGCCATGGTGGGCGCCCCGTTGCGCTACCTCACCGACCGCGCCGTGCAGGCCAAGCACGACACCGCCTTCCCGTGGGGCACCTTCGCGGTGAACGTCAGCGGGTGCGCGGTGCTCGGCCTGGTCGGCGGGGCCGCGGCCGAGGGCGCCGCCTCCGCCCACCTGCAACTCCTGCTCGGCACCGGGCTCTGCGGCGCCCTCACCACCTACTCGACCTTCTCCTACGAGACGTTGCGGCTGGCCGAGAACCGTGCCCGCTTCTACGCGACCGCGAACGTCGTCGGCAGCATCACCGCGGGACTGGGCGCCGCGTTCACCGGCACCGCGCTGGCCCAGGCGTTCTGGGGCTGACCGCCAGGAAGATCCCCGGCCCGGTGCGACGGCGGGGATCGGCGCACGGCGGGGGTCAGCGCGCCGACACCGGGATGTGCGGGGTGGCGGCGTAGGCCGCGGTGGGGTTCATCGCGGTGCCGTGCACGGTGACCGTGGCGGCGGTGGCGACCTTCACGCAGGCCGGGCCGGATGACCGTTTCGCCTGATGCGACCCGCCGGCGGCAGGCGCGGCGGAGGCGTCGGGCCCGTCGAAGGACTCGTCGACGCGGGACGACCCCTGGGCCTTGGCCTTGCGCGGCGGTGCGTCGTCGGCGATCGCGGCGAGGACACCCCGGGCGGTGGGCGCCGGAACCACGTGGGCGTTGTCGTCCGGGTCGGGCACCGTCGGCATCGTGGCGTAGCCGACCTGGGCGGAGGGGACCTTGCGCACGTCGTCCGCGAGCCCGATCAGCTTGGGAACGGAGGCCAGACCGGGGTCTACGGTGAGCGCCTTGGTGGCCGTGTCGGCCAGCGACAGCATCCCGGCCGGGTCGGTGAGCGAGCCGCTGCGCCGCAGCCGCGTGCCCAGCGCGCTCAGGAAGAGGTGCTGCGCGGCCGTACGCCCCAGGTCGCTGCCGTCGCCGAACGCGTGCCGGGTGCGCAGGAACGCCAGCGCGGCCTGGCCGCGCAACTCGTGGCGGCCGCGGGCCAGCTTCAGATGCGAGTACGGGTCGTACATGTTCTGGTTCACGCACACCGGCACCCCGCCGACCGCGTCGGACATCCGCACCACGCCCGCGAAGTCGGCCATCACGAAGTGGTCGATGGGGATACGGGTCAGCGCGTGCACGGCCGCGACGGTGCAGCCGGGGCCGTACTGGAGCGTGGAGTTGACCGGGCCGCGGTGCGCGGCGGCGGTCCCGCCCTTCGGGGTGCGGCAGGCGGGCAGGTCGGTGACGGTGTCGCGGGGGATGCTCAGCACCGTGGCGTGCGAGCGGTCGGCCGACAGGTGCAGCACCATCGCCACGTCCGCGTTGCGCCCCGGGCCGCAGTCACCGCCGAGCTTGCAGTCCGCCGCGTCCGCACGGGTGTCGGAGCCGATCACCAGGACGTTCACCGGCGTACGGCCGAAGGCGTCCGGCCGCTCGTGGCCCGCGTCCCCGCCGATGCCGCCGAACAGCGGCATGTCCCGGATGTTGCCGTTCAGCCGCAGGTAGACGAGCGCGCCCCCGCCCGCCGCCACCAGCACCGCCAGCGACAGTCCGAAGGTCAGCCCGCGCAGCACCCAGGAGCGGCGCCGGACCGCGGCCGGGAGCAACGGACGTGCCGGCCACACCCGCTCGCCGCGCGCCGGCCGCCGCAACGGACCGCCGGCCGTCCCGCGCTGCTGCTGCCCCTCGGCCATGGTTGTGCACGTCCTCGCGTCCGTCGCCCGCGCACCGGTCGGCCCGCCGCCACCAGCGCAGTTGCAGTATCACCCACGGTGCACGGGAAACCGCGCTCCGTATCGGCGGGGGTGTCGCGCCCGCCGGACGCGCCCTTCGCGCGCCGGACCGGGCCGACTACGGTGGACGTGACGGGATGAGACGGCACGGGGACGGCGCGGAAGGCGGCACCGGGGAGCGGCGGGCGATGGCGGGGACCGCCCGGGCGACCCCCGGCCGCCGTGAACACGGAGGCGGCCATGCGCAATGCGGACCCGGGCCCTGGCGCGCCCTTGAGCGCCGATCCGCCGGCGGATCCCGGCGGGGGCACGGGCGTTGACCCGGACCCGGGCGGGGGCGTTGGCC
>NZ_JACEGK010000419.1:0-7096 GCF_056859195.1 Streptomyces sp. NH27 | reverse complement strand
GGTGCCGGTGCGGGTTGCGCAGATGCCGGCGGTCACGACGAAGGCGACGCCGGCCGCGGGCGCGATCCCGGGTATCTGGCCGAGCACCAGCAGACCGGCGAGGAGAGCGACGGCCGGTTCCAAGCTCATCAGGGTCCCGAAGGCGGAGGTGGTCAGGCGGCGCAGGGCGAGGAATTCGAGGATGAAGGGCAGCACGGCACTGAGGACGGCCAGCCCGAGCATGGCTCCGAGCAGCTTCCAGGTCACGCGTTCCAGGTCGTACGGGGCTGCGGCGAGGAGGCCGATGAGGCCGGCGACCGGCATGGAGATGGCCAGACCGTCGAGACCGGTGACGGAGTCGCCCACGTGTTGGGTCAGCAGGATGTAGGCCGCCCAGCAGGCCGCGGCGATCAGGGCGAAGCCGGCACCGGCGGCGTCGATGCCACCGTGCCAGGGTTCGGTCAGTGCGACGACGCCGAGGGCGGCCATGGCGGTCCAGCGTCTACGGCCGTGGCCCGGGCCGTAGAGGGACACGCCCAGCGGACCGAGGAACTCCAACGCGCTCGCGGTGCCGAGCGGGAGCCGGGTCACCGACAGCATGAAGAACACCATCATGCCCGCGCTGACCGCGCCCAGCATGGTGCACGCCCCCAGGTCGCGGCGGGTGAAGTCGCGAAGGCGGGGCCGTACCAGGACGAGCAGCAGCACACCGGCCCACGCGATGCGCAGCCCCGTCGTTCCCAGGGCCCCGAGCCGGTCGACCAGCGGGACCGACAGTGCCAGCCCGAGCTGGATGGTGGACATGGAGGCGACGGCCATGAGGGCGCCGGTCGCGGGCGTGGGCGGGCGCGGATTCGCGCGGTGTTCCGGCAAACTCATCGGGCCAGTACACGAGGTGCGGACCGTTCGCGTCCACGTGCCGATTCTGAACATTCCGTTCGCGAATCCTGGACAATGACGGGATGGAGACACGACGGCTGCGGATGCTGGTGGAGCTGTCCGGGTTGGAGTCCATGCGCGCGGTGGCCGACCGGCTGGGCACGACCACCTCGACGGTCTCGCAGCAGATCGCCGCCCTGGCCGGTGAGATGGGCACCGCATTGATCGAGCCGCACGGACGCCGGGTCCGGCTGACCCCCGCGGGCCGACGGCTGGCCGAGCACGCGGTGACGATCCTCGCGGCCGTCGAGGCGGCGCGCCACGACCTGGCCCCGGAAGGCGAGCCCAGCGGCACCCTGCGCGTCGCCGGCTTCGCCACCGCCATCCGCGCCCACCTCCTGCCCGTCGTCACCGCCCTGGCCACCGATCACCCGGACCTCCATGTCCTGATCCGCGAGCACGAACCCGCCGAGGCACTGCACCTCCTTGCCGAGGACGCCACCGACCTGGCCCTGACCTACGACTACAACCTGGCGCCCGCGACCGAGAATCCCGCACTGCATGCCACGGCTTTGTGGACCGCGTACTGGGGCCTGGGCGTCCCCGCGCGGGCCGATGTCCGCGAGGGGACGACGCTCCAGGTCTTCAGCCGGTTCGCCGGGCATGACTGGATCGTCAACTCCCGCAACACCGCGGACGAGAGCGTCGTCCGCACGCTTGCCTCGATGGCAGGTTTCACCCCGCGCATCACCCACCAGGCCGACAGTCTCGACCTCGTACAGGGCATGATCACCGCAGGGCTCGGCGTGGGCCTGCTCCCCCTTTCGACCCCCACCTTCCCCACCGTGCGGCTCCTCCCGCTCACCTGCCCCGATGTCGAGCTGCGCGCCTACGCCGTCACCCACATCGGCCGCCGGGGCTGGCCGCCGCTCGCCCTGGTCACCGGTCTCCTCCACCAACGTGCCGAACGAGCCGACGGAACCGGTGACCCGTGAGTCCGCCCACCGGACCGGACCGCCTGCCCGGTCCGGGGCATCACTTCCCGGCCGGGACGGGCTCGACGCGTCACCTCTGGCTTCGAATGCGCTGAATCGTATGAGCCAACATCGCACGGGGTATCCGCACCAGGTATCCGCACGGCGTGTCCACGGGGGCGCCCGCGCACCACCACCCGCGACATCACCCGACGGAGAGAGGTCGACGATGACCCTTCACGCTCACCGACCACATCTGCGGCACGCGTTGCGACGCTTACGCGGCATCCTTCTCGCATTCGGCGCGGCCATGACCCTGGCCCTCGGCCTGCTGGTCGGCGTCACCGGTCCCGCGCACGCCGCCACCGACCAGCCCTGCGACATCTACGGCAACGCCGGAACGCCCTGTGTGGGCGCCTTCAGTACCGTCCGCGCGCTCTACGACTCGTACGACGGCAACCTGTACCAGGTCACCCGGGTACAGGACGGCGCCACGCTGGACATCGGGCTGCTCGCCGCAGGTGGTATCGCCAACTCCGGGCCGCAGAACATCTTCTGCGCCGGCGGCCCGTGCGTCATCTCCAAGATCTACGACCAGTCGCCGCGGCACAACGACCTGACCATCGCCGGCGCGGGCACCGCGGGGGCCGCCAACTCCGGCGCGATGGCGAACGCGTTGCATGTCACGGTCGGCGGTCACTCCGTGTACGGCGTCTACGTGCCACCGGGTGTCGGATACCGTCACGCGGTCGGGTCCGGGGTCGCCACCGGCGGCCAGCCCGAAGGCATGTACATGGTGGCGAGCGGCACCCACACCATCCACGACTGCTGCTTCGACTTCGGCAATGTCGAGGCGGCCGAGAACGACACCGGCGCCGGCCACATGGACGCGCTCAACATCTCCCCGGCCATGGCCTGCGACCCATGCCGCGGCAGCGGGCCCTGGGTGCAGGCCGACCTGGAGAACGGCATCTTCCAGGCCGACACCAACGCGCACAGTGTCAACGGCGGCAACTCCAGCCCGTTCGTCACGGCCCTGCTGAAGAACAACGGCCAGACGAGCTTCGCGCTCAAGGGCGGCAACTCCCAGTCGGGCGCCCTCACCACCTGGTGGAACGGCGCCCTACCACCTGGCTACGCGCCCATGCAGCAGGAGGGCTCCATCGTCATGGGCACCGGCGGCGACAACAGCAACCGCGCCGGCGGGTCCTTCTTCGAGGGCGTGATGACCGCCGGCTATCCGTCGGACGCCGCGGACGACGCCGTGCAGGCGAACATCGTGTCGGCCGGTTACGCGGGCGACACCGCCGGGGTCGCACCGGCCACGATCGCCGGGCCCGGCGGCACGTGCGTGGACGTGACCGGTGACGACGTCGCGGGCAGGTCCGCGGCCGTACAGCTGTGGGGCTGCCAATCCGGCGCCGCCGATCAGCACTGGACCCACGACGCCGACGGCTCGCTGCGCACGCTGGGCCGCTGCATGGACATCGTCGGCAACGTCACCGCCCAGAACACCCAGATCCAGCTCTACGACTGCAATGGGGTCGGCGGGCAGAAGTGGGTGCAGCGCGCCGACGGCTCGCTGCTCAACCCGCAGTCCGGCCGCTGCCTGAACGCCACCGACGGGGCCACCGCCGACGGCACCCGCCTCCAGATCCACGACTGCAACGGCACCGCCGCCCAGAAGTTCAGCCTGAACTGAGACGGCCCAAGAACACAGAGCGCTCCACGTGGCCCGGGCCGGAAGGGAAAGCACACCCTTCCGGCCCGGGCCCGCCGCGGCTCCCATACGGGCGGTGGTTCGAGCGGCGGAGGGAGTGGGCGACCGCTCGGGCACCAGAGCCGGGAGATGCTCAGTTCCGGGACCCTTTACGTGCCCTGAAGGCCGCTGCCTTGACTCGGCTTCGGCAGGCCGTGGAGCAGAAGTGACGGACCGTATTACGGGAAGCGTCCACGTACACGCGGTCGCACTGCGGGGCCGTGCAGACGCCGAGGCGTCCGGCGAGGTCGCTGCCGATCGCCAGGGCGAGGGCGGTGGCGCATCCGGCACTCCACCCCACGGAGAGGCTGTCATCGGAGCCATGGAAATGGACTTGCCAGGGCTCGCCGTCGACGCGATCGAGCTGGGGGCGGGCCCCGGCCGTAAGTAGCAGGACGTTCACCAGCTGGGCCGCCTGATCGATGTGGCCGCTGTCGACGGCCTCGAACACCGCCCGCATCTGCTGGGCGGTGTGCGCGAGATACGCGGCGTGGCCCGGCTCGACCGTGGAGCGGTGCGGCGAGAGAGGCAGCGCCTCGTGCACCGCCTGCGGGAGTTGATCCCCGTGCGGAGCGGTGTAGGGGCGGCCCTGTCGGGTGCCGTCGGTCAGCGTATTCACGAGGGAGACGGCTGTATCGAGCAGCGTCACCACGTGACCATCGAACATCACTTGACCGGTCACTCCTTCGACCTCTAGCGTGCAATACGCAACCGACGATAACCGTTTCGTCGGTCACGCGCGAGGGGGCTTCGTGGGGTCTGCGCAACGTGCGAAGCGCTTGCCGCGAACGGTGCGGTTGCTGATCGTGGCGCGAGCGGTGAACCGGCTGGGGGCGTTCTCCCTGTCGTTCCTCACCGTTCTGATCACGACGAGTTTCGGTGCCGGCACCATCGTCGCCGGGTACATCAGCGCTGCCTTCGGGCTCGCCACGATTCCCTCGCGCCTGATCGGCGGTCGCCTGGCCGACCGTATCGGCCGACGGCGCACGATCGTGGTCGGGCTGACCGCGTGCGCGGTGGCGCAACTGGGCATTGCCTCGTCCACCGGCCTGCTGCCGGCAGCCTGCTTCGCGGTCCTGATGGGGTTGGCCTTCGAAATCTACGAGCCGCCCAGCCAGGCGATGATCGCGGATGTCGTGGCGCCGGGTGAACAGGTCCGCACCTACGGCCTGTTGAACGTGGCCCTGGCAGTGGCGGGCATGGGCGCGGGCCTTCTGGCGGCCGGGCTGGGGCGCTGGGATCTGCGGTGGCTGTTCGTGGTCGATGCCCTCACCTGCCTGCTCTGCGCGCTGACCGTGCACCTGGTCCTGCCCGCGGACCAACCCTCCGCGACAGCGGCAACACAGCAGGCGGTCACCGTCGCCCCCTGGCGAGATCGCTCGTTGCTCGTGATGCTCGCGGCAGGGACGCTGTTCGCGGTGGTCTACCTCCAGATCATGATCGCGCTGCCGCTGTCCCTGGAACTCCGCGGACTGCAACCGACCGACGCCGGGCTGCTGTTCACCACGTCCGCCCTCACCATCGCCGCCGGGCAGCCACTGTTGCGGCTCAATCGACTCGCCACACTTCCGGCATCTGCCGCCTTCGCCGGCGGCTATCTCCTGCTGGCGCTCGGGCTTGCCGGATACGCACTCGCGCACGGCCTGGTCGCCTACGTAGCGGCCACCATCGTGTGGAGCGTGGGCGACCTGCTCCTCGTGGGCCGCGCGTACGCGCTCGTCGCCGGCTTGGCCCCCGCCGGAGGGAAGGGGCGTTACCTGGCGGTCTACGGCACAAGCTGGGGCGTCGGCGGGATCGTCGCCCCGCTCATCGGCACACAACTGCTCGAACACGCGGGAGCTCTCGGCTTGTGGTGCGCCATGTCCTTTGCGTGTCTGGTCCTCGCGGCCCTGCATCCTGCCTGGATCCGCACTGCCGACGGCCGCCGTGAACGGCACGCGACGCCCGCTCGGGGCCAGGCCGTCGGTCCGTAGCCGTCGGCGGGTTCCCGACCGGCACGGCACAATGGCCGTGACCGGTTCGCGAGTTGGGGGACGATGTGGTCTGCCGTATTCACTTCACGGACCAGGATCTGGCCCGTACCCGGATAGCCCAGGCACCGATGCCGCTCACCGAACTGCACCTGGCAGCACGGGTGTTACAGAGCCCGGAGCGGTCGGTACGGCTGAGCGCGTGGCGGCAGCGCGCGGTGCGGGCGCTGCCCGGCGGTGCCCGGATGGCGCTGTCGCTGATTCCCGCCGACGGCTGGGCGCCGACGTTCCTCACACCCGCTGTGGCCGGCGAGTCGGGCGAACTGCTGGAGCAGGTGCGCTCGACGCCACGGCAGATGATCACCGACGAGATGTCACTGATCGCGGATCGACAGCCGGTGCCGGGCTGGGCCCGCCACCTGGCGGACGACTCCCGGCTGCGCAAGGAACTGTTCGACGGACTCGGCTCGCTGCACGATCATCTGCTGGCACCCTACTGGCGGCAGATCTCCGACCACGCGGCCGAGGACCGCGCGGTGCGGCTTCGGGACTTCCTCGGCGGCGGCGTGGAACGGCTGCTGTCCCGAGCCAACCCGCGCTGGCTGCAATGGAAGCCGCCGGTGCTGGCACTGCAACACCCGCTGGACATCGACGTGCGCCTGGAGGGCCAGGGCGTGGTGCTCGTACCGTCGCTGTTCAGCACCCGATGCGTGCTCGGCGACGACACGCACGCCAACCCGCAGCCGTTCATCAGCTTCCCGATCGGGCACGACGGGCTTCCGAGCCCACTCGTCGCCCTCGGCACCGGGCCGCGTACGACCGGGCCCGGTGCGGCGCTCGCCGCGCTGCTCGGCCACACCCGCGCGGCCGTACTCCAGGTGATCGTCGAGCACCCGGGCTGCTCCACCAACGAACTCGCCGCCCGGGTCGGGATCGCCGCGTCCAGCGCCAGCAAACACGCCACCACTTTGCGCAACGCCGGACTGGTCAGCACCTCGCGGTACGGCTCATCGGTGATGCACCGCCCGACCGCGCTCGGCATCGACTTCATGAGCGCGCCGCCCGGACCGCCCGGACCGCCCGGACCGCCCGCCGGCTGACGACGGGGCGTACCGCGAATGCCGCCGTGCCCACCGGCGTCGGGCCGATCCGCGCCGACGTCCTGGCGGCGAAGAAGGTCCCCCAGTGGGCCTGGAACCGGCTCTCGTACGGGCAGGGTGCAAAGGCCCGCGCGTCTACGACTGGGCCCTGGTCGCCACCGCCGACCCGCGCCGCCACCTCCTGGTTCGCCGCAGCATCGCCGATCCCACCGACCTGTCCTACTTCTACGCCTACACACCCCGGGCCGGTCGATGACGCTGGCCGGCCTCGTGGCGATCGTGGGAATCAGATGGACAGTCGAGGAGGACTTCGCCAACGGAAAGGACACCGTCGGACTGGATCACACCCAGGCCCGCCGCTACCGCTCCTGGCGACGCCATGTCGTCCTCGCGATGGCTGCCCTCGCCTTCGCTCCGTGATCGCCAGCCTGGACC
>NZ_JACEGK010000418.1:0-7131 GCF_056859195.1 Streptomyces sp. NH27 | reverse complement strand
ACTGAGGACTTTCCTCAGTCGACCCGATCGCCGGACCCCTGTGCGCGTTCCGGGTCCGGCGTTCGGTTGCCGACTGCCTGCGGGCGTATGCGGGGCCGGGCGGAGCGGGCCGCCGGCCTCGGCGGCCGGCCTCGGGCCTCGGGCGACGTGTCGGGGCCGGCCGTCAGGCCCAGGGTCGTCCGGTACTGCGGCTCAGCTCGCGTACCAGCCGAACGTGGAGGTGGGCCGGGGCCCGGCGGCCACGTCGAGTTGGGGGTCGACGGTGAGGATCGCGTGGTGGAGCCGCTGCAACTGCGGTGAGGGCTCGACGCCCAGGTCCTCCACGAGGCGCGCCCGCAGGCGTTGGTAGACATCGAGAGCGGTCGCCTGCCGGCCCGAACGGTACAGCGCCACCATCGCCTGGGCGTGCAGGCCCTCGTGCTGGGGGTGACGTGCGATCAGATCGGTGAGTTCGGCGATGAACTCCCGGTGGCGGCCCAGGCGGAGCTCGGCGTCGATGCGCCGCTCCACGGCCACCAACCTGCTCTCCTGCATCCGGGCGGCCTCGATCTCCAGGACCGGGCCGATCCGTACATCGACCAGTGCGCTGCCGTCCCACAGGGCGAGTGCGCGCCGCAGCAGATCGGCGGCCGTGACGTCGTCGCCGACGTCGGAGGCGCGCTGGCCGGCGGCCACGAGGCGCTCGTACTCATGGACGTCGACGTTCTCCGGCCGGACCTGGAGCAGGTAGCCGCCGTAGCGGGTGACCAGGATGTCCTTGGCGGTGCCCGGCTCGTCGGGGCCCATCGCCCGGCCGAGTCTGCGCCGCAGTTGGAGGATGTACGTCTGAAGCGTCGTCAGCGCGCTGGCCGGCAGATCACTCCCCCATATCTCTTCCATGAGCGTGGAAATCGGAACGACCCGCCCCGGGTAGAGCGCCAGCAGCGCCAGGATCTGGCGGGGCTTGCTCGCGGTAGGCACGACGGTCACCCCGTTGACATCGACCTGTAACGGGCCAAGGACCTTCACTCTCACAGATTCCTCCTTGAGTCTGCCGGCTGCACGAGGACAAGCCGGCACCGAATCCGATCCGTAGCACATGTCGCACGGGCAAACCCCACAGCCTCTCTCTGCGAAACGGGCCGTCGAGTACGTAACCACTGGCGCGGCCCGACTCCACAGGTTGTCCGCCACTGTTCAGACGGTTCTCCAACGACGCGTGAGCCGTTGTCGAACCACGACTGGCGGACCAGCCGGATTCTTTCGACCGACCGTCAGGGCGGCAAGTGCGTCTCTGACACAACGTCAGCTGCCGGCGACCGGCTGTCACGGAGGGGTCCAGTAACAGTTGAGTCGCGTGGTGAAGTTAGGACGGGTGAGGCGCAAGGGGCGCAAGGGGCGCGAGGTGAGAGGCTGTCGCGGCAGCCGTCCGATCGGGCCGGCCGAAGGGTTGCCATCCGCAGCCGATGCGCGGGGCTCGCGTGCGGGCGGCGTCGACGCGGGCAAGGCACACCCTTGGTTCGCGCGTGACCACCGCTGTTTCCGGCCCATTCCGGTCGGTTGCGCCTTCGCCCGTCACGGCGGCTGACCTCCGCCTGTCACATGTTCGTACCGTCAGCCGTCATAGCAGTGACGAACAGAACCGCCCGTCCTTCGACGGCGGTCCTGCGACGGCACGCGGCGGGCGACCCCCGCGCCGCTGTCTCTCGATGCGTTCGCGCGCCCAAAATGCCGACCGGAGCCGTGGAGAACGAGCTCCCCGACCCCTTGCGAGCAGGAATGACTACTATGAAGGAACGACCGGTCACTCCAAGTGGCGAAACGCGGGCCGGAGCCGGATTCACCGCGGGCTACGCCCGGTTGGTCAGCGGGCGCCGCTCGAAGTGGGCGGTCCTGGTGTTGTGGCTGGTACTCATCGCTCTCGGCGGATCACTCGGTTCCAAGATCGGCCACGTCCAGAACAACGACCAGGAGACCTGGCTGCCCTCCAGCGCCCAGTCGACGCAGGCGGTCAAGCTCGCGGAGAAGCACTTCGCGGACCGCCACACCAGCGGCGCCGTGATCGTCTACACCCGCAGCGGCGGCCTCACCAGCGCCGACCAGGCGAAGATCGCAGCGGACCGCAGCGCCCTCCAGGCCGTCGCCGTCGGCCCGGTGTCCACGCCGGAGGTCTCCACCGACGGCAAGGCCGCGTTCCTCAGCCTCCCGCTGCGCACCAGCCCCAGCGACAACAACGTGCTCACCCACGCCGTGGACCGGTCCGAGAAGATCGTGGACAACGGCGCGCCGGCCGGGCTGGAGACCAAGGTCTCCGGCGAGGCCGGCAGCATCCGCGACTTCGCCGGCGTCTACAGCGGGATGGACGGCGCCCTGCTGGGTGCGGCCCTCGCCGTGGTCGCGATCCTGCTGCTGCTGACCTACCGCAGCCCGGTGTTGTGGCTGGTGCCGCTGATGACGGTCTTCCTGGCCAGCGAGGTGGCCAGCGGCGTGGTGTACGTCCTCGCCGCGCACGCCGGTCTTCTCGTCAACGGCCTGAGCACGTACATCCTGATGATCCTGTGCGTGGGCGTCGGAACCGACTACGCGCTGCTGCTGATCGCCCGCTACCGCGAGGAACTGCATCGGCACGAGGACCGGCACGAGGCGATGCGGATCGCGGTGGGCCGCTCGATCTCGGCGCTGTCGGCCTCCGCCGCCACTGTCATCCTCGCCTCGCTGTGCCTGGTCTTCGGCCGCATGACCTCCACCCGCGGCCTCGGCCCGGTGGTGGCCATCGGCGTCGCGGTGGTGTTCCTGGCCATGACCTCGCTGCTGCCCGCGCTACTGGTCATCCTCGGCCGGTGGACGTTCTGGCCGTTCGTCCCGCGCCACACCCCCGGATTCCAGTCGGGCGCGGAGCAGGAGCACGGCGTGTGGACCAAGGTGGCCGGCGCCGTCGCACGTCGGCCGCGGGTGGTCTGGGCCTGCTGCATCGTGGTGCTGGCCGCCCTCGCGGTCGGCACGACCACGGTGGAGACCGGCCAGACCCAGGCCCAGCAGTTCACCAAGTCCGTCGGCTCCACCGAGGGCCAGAAGATCCTCGCCGAGCACTTCCCCGCGGGCGCCTCGGAGCCCGCCGATGTCTACGTGCCGACCCAGGGCAGCGCGGGCGCGCTGCGGATCGTGCAGTCGGTGCCCGGCGTGCAGTCGGCGGCGACCGAGCGGTCCGCCGGCGGCTGGACCCACATCACCACCGTGTTCAAGGACGCCCCGGACACCCAGGCCGCCAGGGACACCGTCCACCGCATGCGCACCGCCCTCGACAAGGGGCCGGGTGAGACATCCGACGCGGTCGTCGGCGGCCAGAGCGCGATCGCCCTCGACACCGCCAACGCGACCACGGACGAGGAACTGCTGCTCATCCCGCTGATCCTGCTGGTCGTCCTGGTCATGCTGATCCTGGTACTGAGGTCGGTGGTCGCCCCGATCGTGCTGCTGCTGTCGGTGATGCTCTCCTACGCCTCCGCCGTCGGCGCGGCCTCGCTGATCTTCCACGCCATCGGCTACCCGCACATGGACCGCAGCCTGCTGCTGATCGGGTTCCTGTTCCTGGTCGCCCTCGGCGTGGACTACACGATCTTCCTCATGGCCCGGGTACGCGAGGAGGTCCGGCACCGCGGGCACCGCGACGGCGTGCTCACCGGCCTCGCCGTCACCGGCGGCGTCGTCACCTCCGCGGGCATCGTGCTGGCGGGCACCTTCTGCGTCCTGGCCACGATCCCGACCGTGTCCTCGCTCCAGGAGGGCCTGCTCATCGCGGTCGGCATCCTCCTGGACACCTTCCTGGTCCGCAGCCTGCTGGTACCCGCCCTGTCCCTGTCGATCGGCCCGCGCATCTGGCGCCCGGGCCACCCCGAGACCGAGGCGCCGCCCGAGGGCGAGCGCCCGGCTGTGACCACCCGCGCGGACGTCGGCGCCTGACCGACGCGCGGGGGAAAAGGGGGCGTCGCGCCGACCCCCGCGGCGCGGCGCCCCGCTTTTGGTGGAAGGACTTCTGTGGCCGGCGATCCTCGGAGCCGGCGGCCCGTGCCGCCACTCCTGTCACACTCGCCGGCCGCGGGACGTCATAGAAGTGACGCCCGTCCAGCGACGGCGTCACGCACCACCCACGAAAGGAAACACCATGGAAGCGCGCATGAAGAACCCGGCGATGATCCTCAACGCCACCCAGTCCATCCAGGACATGTACAAGGCCATCTACGCCGGCGGCGTCCCGAAGACGACGCTCGACCTGGTCCATCTGCGCGCAAGCCAGATCAACGGTTGCAGCTCGTGCGTCGACTCCGGCGCCCGCGGCGCCCGCAAGAGCGGCGAGAGCGAGGAGCGGCTGTTCGCCGTCGCCGCCTGGCGGGAGACCACCCTGTTCACCGACGAGGAGCGCGCCGCGCTGGCGCTGGCCGAGTCCGCGACCCGGCTGGCCGACCGGAGCGAGCCGGTGCCGGACGACATCTGGGACGCGGCCGCCGACCACTTCGACGAGAAGGGCCTGGCCGCCCTGGTGCTCATGGTCGCGCTGACCAACTTCTTCAACCGGCTCAACGTCACCACCAAGCAGATGGCCGGCGACTGGGGCTGACAGGCGCCTAGGCCCTCCCGGCAAGGCTTGCCCCGGTCCCCCGCTCGGCGGGGGACCGGGGCCGTCGGCGTTTGTCCCCCGTCGCCCCCTCACCCCCGGCGGGCATGCCGGGACGGCGAGCGGCCGGTGCGCCAGGAGGCTCCGCGAGGCGCCGAACCGGTCGCTCCGCATACGGCGGTCGGCTGCACCGGGAGCGCCGTCAGTCGATCCCGCGGACGATGTTGGGCTCCACCGGCTCGTCCTCGTCGTCCACCCCTGCCAGCCTGAGCAGTGGCGTCGGCCACACGGATTCGGACTCCCGCCACTCACCCTCAGCATCGTCCACCGGTCTCTCCTCCCACGGCCACGCGCCTTTGCGTCGACAGCGGAGCCAGCGCCCCACCTGACAACACTGGCAGCCCCCTCTTGAGGCCGGGCGGAGCCGGACTAAGGGCACATGGAGGGCGGCGTCGCGAGCCGATGACTCCCGCCCAGCCGGTTTCTCCTCAGTCACCACCGGCTCCGCCATGGCTCCTTCGTCGGCACCGCCCGGACTCGGCCCTCGACCCGCTCCTTCTCCCACCCACCATTTCCCGGTCGGTCCAGCTTGAGCGGGCTTCCAGCCCGACTCCAACCGCGGCACGGACAGTAGCGTCACGCGCCACGCAACGGTGCGGCACGACGCGAAGGGAACCCGTCCATGGCCGCCGTCGCCTTCCTCAGACGCCTCCTCGGCGAGGTATGCCGATCGCTGGGCAGCTACGGGGCCATGCACGCGTTGGGGCTGTGGGTGCCCGGATGGCCGCCGTTCGACCAGGAGACGCAACCACCGGACGGTCCACCACCGGCCCACCCCGAACGCCTGCGCCCGGATACCGCCCTCACCCCCCTGGAGCGGGCGCTGTTACGGCAGTGGCGGCGCGAACGGCGGCAGGAACAACGGCAGGAACAACGGCTGCGGGCGCAGCGGCGACCGAAGCGCTGAGAGCCGCCCGGCAGGGCGCACGGGCCGGCCAGGGTCTGTAAGGAGCCGCTCCCGCTGCCGTCCGCGGGCAGTCCCCGGCGGGCCCGTCCCCGACCGCACGGCGGCGCTGTCCGCCCGTTCCGCCGGCCGCTCCACCCCGCGGGATGTCATCGTCCCGGGCGGACCCGGCCGGCGGCCCGCCCCAGGTCGACGCGGGGCGACCAGGCGGTCCGTGGGGCTCAGGACAGGTCCCGCTCCCTCAGTGTCGCCAGGGCCTTCGCGATGCGGCGGGAGCGGGTCTCGGGCTTCTTCGCGCTCTCGATGGCCCGGATGTGCTCGCGTTTGCGGCTCTGGGTCAGGCTGTTGTAGGCCGTACGGGCGACCGGGTCGGCCTTCAGGGCGTCGGCGAAGTCCTCGGGTTCGACCACGGTGCGGGGCTCGGTGTCGAGTTCGAGTTCGACCTCGACCTCCTCGCCGGTGTCGACGCCCGCGGCCGCCCGGTTGGCCTTGCTGAAACCGATCAGATGGCGGCCACGCATGATCGCCAGCCGGCTCCTCCAGGAATGCCCGTTGATCGTGATGGTCACCGCCGGCCGCGCGCCTGCGTCGAGCTCCTCCACGACCTCGGGCGGAACCTCCAGGCCCCGCATGGGCTCCGGGGGCTCGACGTGGGTCCGAAACTTCATCATCTGCTCCTGTCGGCGTGTGGTCCGTCCGGGGCCGGATCGCGGTGCGGATCGACGGCTCGGTGCGTGCGGACCCGCAACCGTCGTCTCCAGTGTCGTGATCCGGTCGCCGGAACGCAGACCCCTTGGCCATTTGCGAGCATTATGACGATGACGCGTGCCCCGTCCGCAACGGCGGACGGGGCACGGCGTGTACACGGCGTCAGGTGCCGTGGAAGGGCCGGTCAGTCGAAGTTCGGCTTGCGGTCCCGGGTGCGCTTCAGCTCGAAGAACCCGTCGGTCGCGGTGACCAGCAGGACACCGTCCCACAGTTTCGCCGCCGCCTCTCCGCGCGGCACCGGCGTCACCACCGGCCCGAAGAACGCGTTCCCGGCCACGGAGATCACCGGCGTGCCGACGTCGTAGCCGACCCGGTCCATGCCGTCGCGGTGCGAGTCGCGCAGAGCCGTGTCGTAGGCCGTGGAGTCCATCGCCTCGGCCAGGTCACCGTCCAGGCCCGCCGCCAGGAGCGCCGCCTCGATGGTGGCCCGGTCCCTCGGCGCCTTCTCGTGGTGGAACCGGGTGCCCAGCTCGGTGTAGAGCCGGCCGAGCACCTCGGGGCCGTACTTCTGCTCGGCGGCGACGCACACCCGTACCGGGCCGAAGCCGCTCGCCTCGCGCCAGCGCTGCGGCAGGTCGCGTCCCTCGTTGAGGACGGCGAGGCTCATCACGCGCCAGCGCAACTCCACAGGCCGCCGGAGCGCCACCTCGTGCATCCAGCGCGACGCGATCCACGCCCAGGGGCACTGCGGATCGAACCAGAAGTCGACAGGGGTCGGGGGGTCTTGCGCCACGTCGGGCCTCCAGATGGGGAGAGCGGGGGGAGCGGGGATGCGGTGGGGTCGGCGCTCAGCCCTGGGCCCGTGGGG
>NZ_JACEGK010000417.1:0-7153 GCF_056859195.1 Streptomyces sp. NH27 | reverse complement strand
GGCTCGGGCCCGGCAGGTCAGGGCCCCGGCCAGCCGCCCACCGGCCAGGCACCGTACGGCCAGGGCGGCGCGCCGGGCGGCTCCTCCGCGTACGGCTCGGTCCAGACCGCCGCTGCCCCGCCCGCACCCCGCCGGGAGGGCCAGGGCGGCGCGGCCATGTCCGGCCCGGGCGGCGGCGGTGGCCAGGGCACGGGCCCTGGCGCGGCGGCCGACACGCGTCCGTACGACGACGGCCCCTCCTTCGCCGAGCCCCCGCCCCTCGAGGACGACATCCCCGAGGAGGACGACCCGATCCTGGTGGATTCGGCACTCAGCGGCCATGACCTGTTCATAAAGGGGCTCGGGGCGACCGTCATCGATGAGATCAGCCACGACTGAGCGCGGGTCCGCACACGGGTGCGGGCCAGGTCCGGGCACGGGTGCGACCTGGGTACGGCCGTGCGTGCGACCAGGGGAGGGGCGCACGCCGCGCCGATCCTCCGTACGGCGTAGGGCGCTGGGCCGTACGAGCACGTAGGCTCGCTCTGTCACGTAAAACACGCGGCGATCCCGTAGAAATCCGTAGGGCCGTAGAACTCGCAGGGCCCGTAGACGACAGACGACAGACGGCACAGGCAGGAGCGATTCCGTGATCCCCGGTGGTGGTCAGCCGAACATGCAGGCGCTGCTCCAGCAGGCGCAGAAGATGCAGCAGGATCTCGCGGCGGCTCAGCAGGAGCTGGCCGAGACGACGGTGGAGGGCTCGGCGGGCGGCGGCCTGGTGCGGGCGACGGTGACGGGGGCGGGCGAGCTGCGCGGGCTGGTCATCGACCCGAAGGCGGTCGACCCCGACGACACCGAGACCCTCGCCGACCTGGTGGTGGCCGCGGTGCACCATGCGAACGAGTCGGCGCAGAAGCTCCAGCAGGACAAGCTCGGCCCGCTCGCCCAGGGGCTGGGCGGGATGCCCGGACTGCCGTTCTGACCTCGCGCTCCGCCTGACCTCGTTCGACCGGTTCGACCCGTTCGACTTCGTCCGGCGTCCGGGCGTCCGGCGTTCGGCCCCGATTCCCCTCGCGGCCCCGACTCCCGACCTCCGACCTCCGACCCCCGGCCCCGAAGCTCCGTAGGCCCCGAAGATCCGAAGGAAGGCACGGCGTGTACGAAGGCGTGGTGCAGGACCTGATCGACGAGCTGGGCAGGCTGCCCGGTGTGGGTCCCAAGAGCGCGCAGCGGATCGCCTTCCACATCCTGCAGGCCGACCCGGCCGACGTACGCCGGCTGGCGCACGTACTGTCCGAGGTCAAGGCGAAGGTGCGGTTCTGCGCGGTGTGCGGGAACGTCGCGCAGGAAGAGCGATGCCGGGTGTGCAGCGACCCGCGGCGCGACCCGGCGGTGATCTGCGTGGTCGAGGAACCCAAGGACGTGGTGGCGGTCGAGCGCACCCGGGAGTTCCGCGGGCGGTACCACGTACTGGGCGGCGCGATCAGCCCGATCGAGGGTGTCGGCCCCGACGATCTGCGGATACGGGAACTGCTCGCCCGCCTCGCCGACGGCACCGTCACCGAACTGATCCTGGCCACGGACCCGAACCTCGAGGGCGAGGCGACGGCGACGTATCTGGCCCGCATGGTGAAACCCATGGGTTTGCGCGTCACGCGACTGGCCAGTGGGCTCCCTGTGGGCGGCGACTTGGAGTACGCGGACGAGGTCACGCTGGGGCGGGCCTTCGAAGGGAGGCGGTTGCTGGATGTCTGACGCCGTGGTGGACAAGGACTCGCGGGCGAAGAAGAGCGGGAGCGGTAGGAACGTGAGCGTGGCGGGCAAGGACGTGGCGGGAGCGGGAACGGGAGCGGCGGGCAAGGCGACCGCGGGCAAGGGCGGCGCCGGCGCGGGCAAGAGGGGCGCCGCGGGTGCGGGCGCCCTGGTGGGCCGGCCGGACGCCCCGGGGCCGATTCCGGAGCCGCAGGAGCCGGACGAGTTCGCCGTGCAGATCAGCGACCAGATCGAGAGCTTCATCCTCTCGGTCCGCGAGGTCGCCAAGGGCGACGACCCGGACAGCGCGGTGCCGTACCTGCTGCTTGAGGTCTCCCAGCTCCTGCTGGCCGGCGGGCGGCTCGGCGCGCACGAGGACATCGTGCCGGACGAGCGGTACGAACCGGACGCCGGACCGGAGCCGGACGAGGACGACCTGCGGCAGCGGCTGGCCACGCTGCTGGAGCCGATCGACGTGTACTCGGAGGTCTTCGACCCGTACGTGCCGCGGTCGACGCCGGTGGCCTGCCGGATCTCCGACGACCTGGCCGACGTGGTGGCGAACCTGGCCCACGGCCTCACCCACTTCCGGGCCGGCCGGGTGTCGGAGGCGCTGTGGTGGTGGCAGTTCTCGTACCTGTCGAGCTGGGGGCTGACGGTGAGCGCGTCGCTGCGGGCGCTCCAGTCGCTGGTGGCGCACGTACGGCAGGACAGCCCGCTGGACGAGCTGGACGGCCTGGACACGGGCGGCGACGAGGACGAGGAGCAGTTGGCGCGCGAGGCGGGCCGGGTGATGGAGGCGGAGCTTGGCACGATGGGGTTGCGCCGCGGCCGGCAGTGAGCATGTGCCGCCGTCCGAAGTGAGCATGTGCTGTCACCGGCGGTGAACGCCTGCTGCCATCGGGGGTGGGCAGGTGCCGCCATCAGCGGTGATCACCTGGTGAACCCCGTGTCTCAGCATGTGATAAGCGCGGGGCGGTCGCGAGCGGCTCGTTAAACTGGGCCGACCGCATTCACCCTTGATCCACCCTGAGCGAGGAGCGCACGTGGGCCTTGTCGTGCAGAAGTACGGCGGCTCCTCAGTCGCCGATGCCGAAGGCATCAAGCGGGTCGCCCGCCGAATCGTGGACACCAAGAAGGCCGGCCACCGCGTGGTCGTCGTGGTGTCGGCGATGGGCGACACGACGGACGAACTGATCGATCTCGCCGAGCAGATCTCGCCGATCCCGTCCGGCCGCGAGTTCGACATGTTGCTGACCGCCGGTGAGCGCATCTCGATGGCGCTGCTGGCGATGGCGATCAAGAACCTCGGCCATGAGGCGCAGTCCTTCACCGGCAGCCAGGCCGGCGTGATCACCGACTCGGTGCACAACAAGGCGCGGATCATCGATGTGACACCGGGCCGTATCCGGACCGCGCTCGACGAGGGCAACATCGCGATCGTGGCCGGCTTCCAGGGTGTGTCCCAGGACAAGAAGGACATCACCACGCTGGGACGGGGCGGCTCGGACACCACCGCGGTGGCGCTGGCCGCGGCGCTGGACGCCGAGGTGTGCGAGATCTACACGGACGTCGACGGCGTGTTCACCGCCGACCCGCGGGTGGTGAAGGCGGCCCGCAAGATGGACTGGATCGCCTTCGAGGACATGCTGGAGCTGGCCAGTTCCGGTTCGAAGGTGCTGCTGCACCGCTGTGTGGAGTACGCCCGCCGCTACAACATCCCGATCCACGTCCGTTCCTCGTTCTCCGGGCTTCCGGGCACCTGGGTCAGCAACGAACCACCCCAAGGAGACAGGCCGATGGAGCAGGCGATCATCTCCGGCGTTTCGCACGACACGACCGAGGCGAAGATCACCGTGGTCGGGGTACCGGACAAGCCGGGCGAGGCCGCGACGATCTTCCGCGCGATCGCGGACGCCGAGATCAACATCGACATGGTGGTGCAGAACGTGTCGGCCGCGGCCACCGGGCTCACCGACATCTCCTTCACCCTGCCGAAGGCCGAGGGGCACAAGGCGATCGAGGCGCTCACCAAGGCGCAGACGGTGATCGCCTTCGACTCCCTGCGCTACGACGACCAGATCGGCAAGCTCTCGCTGGTCGGGGCCGGGATGAAGACCAACCCGGGGGTGACCGCGACCTTCTTCGAGGCGCTGTCCAACGCCGGGGTGAACATCGAGCTGATCTCGACCTCGGAGATCCGGATCTCCGTGGTCACCCGGATCGACGACGTGAAGCCGGCGGTGCAGGCGGTGCACTCGGCGTTCGGGCTGGACAGCGACAACGACGAGGCGGTTGTGTACGGCGGCACGGGTCGCTGACCCGGTCGCTGAACGGGCTGGTGAGTCGGGTCGTTGAACGTGCTGGTGAACGGGCTGCCGGGCGGGTGCTCGGCGGACCGCCGGCGGGCTGCCGATCGTAGCGTCGGACTATTGCTCCCCCATGGCCGCAACCGATGGCCGTGGGGGAGCGTCTTTGTGTCAACGCACACCCGTGGGGCTCACAGGGCTCCCCTAGGGTGGTGCACACCGAGCGCCGACCCGGGGGCGGTCGGTGCAGGGTGGGGCATTGCGCGGCATTGAGGAAGAGCTGGTACGCATGGCGATATGTGGCACTCCGTCGAGCGAAGTGCCTTGCGCGTACAACCCTCGCGGGGGGATGCGTGTCCAACTGGCGTGGCGGACGCATGGGGTATCGAGACGGGATTCGGGCGGCGCGGCGGCACCATCGCGCCTCCGCGGCCCTCGCGTACGGCGACCGGCGGTCTGCCGGTGATCGCGCCCTGGCCGGTGCGGGTGGCCGGTGCGAGCCACGACGGCGCTGAAGGGGCGATGGCCGTCGGCACCACCGTGGACCACCTCACCGAGACCTACCGCGCCCATTACCGCTCCCTGCTCGGGCTGGCCGCGCTGCTGCTGGACGACACCGCCTCCTGCGAGGACGTCGTCCAGGAGGCGTTCATCCGGGTGCACTCCGCCCGCAGCCGGGTTCGTGACCCCGAGAAGACCCTTGCCTATCTGCGGCAGACCGTGGTCAATCTCTCCCGCTCGGCGCTGCGCCGCCGCATCCTCGGCCTCAAGCTGCTGGCCAAGCCGATGCCGGACATGGCCAGCGCGGAGGAGGGCGCCTACGAGATCCTGGAGCGCGACCAGCTCAAGGCCGCGATGCGCAAACTCCAGCGCCGCCAGCGCGAGGTCCTCGTGCTGCGCTACTTCGTCGACATGACCGAGGCGCAGGTCGCGCAGACCCTGGGGATTTCGCTGGGCTCCGTGAAGGCGTACGGTTCGCGTGGTCTTGCTGCGCTGCGTGTTGCGATGGAGGCGACGTCATGACCCCTCCACACGACCCCCAGGGCCTCAACGGTCCCAGCGGCACCCACGGCCCCGAAGGCCCCGACGGCACACCCGAGATGGACGAGCAGACCCCCCGAGACCCGCAGGACTCGCAGCAGGACGAGGCGCCCGCGCAGAAGAAGCCGCCGACGCCGCCCGAACCGACGGCTCCCGTCGCCGCGGACAACGGCGCCGCGGGTTCCGATGGTGCGGGTTCCGCGGGTTCCGCGGGTTCCGGCGGTGCGGCCTCCGACGAGCCGACGGCCCCCGGCCGTGCGGTTTTCGGCGCGGCCCTTTCCCGCGCTGCCCTTTCCAGCGTGCCGGTGACGCACGATGTGACGCCGGACGGCGGCACCACCGACCTGGACGACCTGACCTCGGACGAAGCCGCGCTGCGCGCTCTCATGCACCAGGCCGTCGACCGGCTGCACGCCTCCCCGGACGCCCTGGAGCACCTGCGGCGGGCCGTACCGCTGCGCCGGCAGCGCCGTCGCCAGGCGATGCTCGGTGCCGCCGCGGCCGTACTGCTCGTGGGGCTGGCCGTGCCGGCCCTCCTCCGGGTCGCCGGCGGCGCGCGCCACACCACCGCGGCCCCGGTCGGCGTCGGCAGTTCCGACTCGGTCACCCCCGACGCCGCCGCCCACCGCAAGGACAGCGCCGCCGACCCGTCGGGCAGGGCCACCCACATGCGTGACGGATCGAACACGCCCTCCGGCGTGCCGACCAACCCGCGGAGCACCCCGTCCGGCAGCGGCGCTCCGGCGCCCGACTGCTCCAGCGTCCAACTCGGCCAGGGCATCAGCCAGGCCGACAGCCCCGACACCGACGGCCGCGTCTACGGCTGGTTCCGCGTCACCAACGTCTCCGAAACCCCCTGCACGGTGCCCAGCGGCGGCGTGGTCCGCGCCGTGGCGCACGGCTCCGCCGAGCAGGCCGCCATCCAAGTCGTCGGCCACACCCAGGGCGACCCGGCATCGGGCCTGCCCGCCACCATGTCCGAGACCCCTATCGTGCTCCGCCCCGGACAGGACTACGAGGTCGCCTTCGCCTGGGTGCCGACCTCGGGGACGGCCGGCTGCGTCTCCGCCACGCCGCCGCCCGACACCTCGACGCCGACGCCGACCACGACCGGCTCGGACGGCGGCAGCGACCCGGGCTCGGACTCGGGTTCGGGTTCGGGTTCGGGTTCGTCCAGCGGCAACGCTCAGCCGGCCGAAGGCGTACCCCCCTCCGCCCCGCCGCCCAGCGTCACCTTGGACCACACCCCGGCCGCGGGTGCGCCCGTCATCTCCGGCCCCGTCATCCAAGGTGCCTGCGCAGGCACCGTCTACACGACGCCCCCGATCGCGGAGTCGAACGGCACGATCGCGCCGTAGCGGCCGGCAGCCGACAGCCGGCAGCCGGCAGCGCGCGAGCTCCGGCCGCCGCCCGCGCGCCTGGACCGAGGGCGCGGACCGCCCCCCGTGGATCGGGGGCGCGGACCGCGCGCGCCGGCCGGGACCCCGACCGCACTACGGATCAGGCCCGTTGAGCAGGCGCGGGACCGACCGGGGCCGCGGCCACGCCCGGCCCGCCGGGGGCGGTTGCGGTCCGCTCGGACCCGCCCCGTAACGTGGTGGCGTGTACCGGTTCCTGCTCACTCCGCGCTGGCTGGCGGTCAGCCTGCTCGCACTGCTGGCCGTGCCGGTCTGCGTGTTCATGGGGAGCTGGCAGCTGAGCCGGTTCGACATGCGGGTCGACCAGCACAAGAGTGCCGAACACGACGAGAAGCGGACCGCCGCCGCGGCGCCGGTGCCCCTGGCACGGGTGCTGCCGAAGACCGGCTCCCTGGTCGAGAGCGACGACACCGGGCGGATCGTCAGCGCCACCGGCCGCTACGACACCGCGCACCAACTCCTCGTCCCGGACCGCCTGCTCGACGGCCACACCGGCTACTACGTCCTCACCCCGCTGCGCCTGTCCGACGGCGCCGCCCTTCCCGTGGTCCGTGGCTGGCTGCCGGGCAAGGCCGCCGACGCCGACCGCGCCCAAAGCGTGCCCGCCGCACCGGCCGGGCCGGTGACCGTCACCGGGGCCATGCAGTACCC
>NZ_JACEGK010000416.1:0-7171 GCF_056859195.1 Streptomyces sp. NH27 | reverse complement strand
ACCCACACCCCCGGCGGCAGCCCAGCCTCCACCAAAGCGGCCCGCAGCGGTTTCACCGCCGGGCGCCGCCCGTCTCCGACCATCACCCCCCGGAAGTAGTACCGCCACCCACTGCCCGCATGAACCACCGCAACGCTCAGCACCCCACCAGCCGACACCGCCGCGCTCTTGCCGAACAGCAGGACGGCGCGCCCGTCCCGCAGCACGGGACAAGGTGCCGAACCGGTTGTCCGGCCATCCCGCTACGCGGAAACCGGCCTCGAGGCGGTGGGTGCAAATGCTGCGTCACACCCGCCCCACCCACCACGAAAACCAACAGCAGCCAGCACCACCGCCACCGACGGAGTACCAGCACACCGCTCGCACGGCAGACGACCAGAGCCGACCCGCACCCCCACACCTGCACGCAGAAGGCCACCGCCCCCGGCACCCGCCGGGGGCTTCGTGCTTCCCGGAAGGAGAACGCCGTGCCCACCTACGAGGCCCTGCCGCGCTTCCACACCGACCTGGACCACCTGACCCCCGAGCAGCGCCGCCGCTTCCACCAGGTCGTCACCCACGCGTTCGTCCCCGACCTACGCACCGGCCGCTTCCGCGCCGGGCTGCGCGTCAAGCGCGTCCAGTGCGCACCCGGCGTCTACGAACTCACCTGGGCAGGCAACGGCCGGGCGACCTGGCAGTACGGGACGCAGCGCATACACGGACACCAGCACATCATCTGGCGGCGCATCGGAACCCACACCATCCTCACCGGCCCCTGACCGCCCGGGCGCGACCTCAGCTACGGATCTCCTCAGCAAGCCGGTGCATCAAGGAGGCGGCCATGCCGGTCAGCGAGACGGCGTCGGCGCGCACCCAGGTGGCCAGCGCGATCACGCCGTCGCTGTGCTGGACACCGCTGGCCTGGTTGAAGGACTTCTGCAGAAGCTTCTGGTACCCCTCAGCCTGCGCGTCGAGATCATCGAGCATGAGACCGTAGCGGTCGGCCTGGTCCTGATCGTCGCGCTTCTTGTCGACGTCCCGGGGCCAGACCTTCATGTCGCGCATGATCCCGATCGCCAACCGTGTCTCCCGGATCGCGTCGGGGTACTCCCCCGCGGTGATCTGCCGCTTGGCGCTGAGCAGATGCGCCGCGGCCTTGGCCAACAGCCCGTCGTCCAGCGGCAGCGGAACCGTGACGGTGAAGAACGCACCCCGGTGCACGCTCTCGATCTGCCGCTCCCAGTCGCTGGCCGACACCCGGAAGTCGACCTGCTCTTCCGCGAAGGGAAACTCCCTGCTCTGCGGGAGCGTGGCATGGAAGTCCACCTTGAGCATCAGATCCCCGCCGTCACGTTCACGCTCCAGAGCGAGCATCTGCTCGGTCGTGAGCGGCAGTGAAAGCACTGCGTCGCGGGGCACCCGTCCCAGGTACACCCCGACGGGCGTGAAGGACCCCAGCCATTGCGTCCCGGCCTGCCCGGCCCGCACTTCTCCGCCCATCTGGACGTGGTTGCAGCCATCGGCGAGTTCCGCCGTCTCGATCTGCTGGGAAAACCGGAAGTGGTGTACGCCCACTCCCGGCAAGAGGGAGGCGAGTTGCTGTCCCTCCCGGGTCCGCAACCACAGTCTGGTCCCGTCCTCGAACTTCAAAAGTCTGCTCATCTCAGCCTCTCGGTAGAGGACTGATTGTGGGGCCGGCAGCCTGAAGGGCGCGCCTGTTTTCCCGGGCCATGGCTGCCATCGCGTGATCGAGGCCGTCGGCTTGCACGCGCTCCAACGCCCTTTTGGAGCAGCCGAGTTGCGCAGCCCGTGTAGCCGAGCGAGAGCCTGGCTTCAGCCGGAGACGTTCGGCGAGCAGCAGGCTCCGCCTCGTGTCTGCGGTCCAGATCCCACCACCAACGGCAGTGACCTAGTAATGTTCGGCCGCATGACGATCCCCGGCCCTCGCGGGGAGCGAGAAAAGCTAATTACAGCGCTCACTCCCCAGCTGCGCAGACATCTGAAGATCCGTGCCTTCGAGCACGGCATGGACATCCAAGACGCCACTGAGCACGCGATCAAGGCGTGGTACGCCGCCGAAGGCGTCCCGGAAGTCGAGACCGCGGGCGCGAAGACATGGGGGACGTTCCTCCCGCCCGGCGAGCCCGACCAGTTCAAGGAGGCGTGCGGTCAGCGTGGTGTCACCTATGTGCAGGGCCTCGCACAGGCGCTGACGCTGTGGTTGGACAACCACCCCTCCCCCACTGCTCCGTTGGTCGCCCAGCCCGTCGTGCGGGTGATAATCGCCAACCAGAAGGGTGGTGTCGGCAAGACGTTCCTCGCCTCGGGGATCGCGCAGGCTCTTGCGGAAGCTGGCCACCGCGTTCTGCTGGTCGACTACGACCCCCAGGGCCACCTCACCGCTGAACTCGGCTTCGAAGACCTCATGTACGAGGACGACGTCGAGACCCTGATGATGCACATGGACGGCACTGCCAAGGGCGACATCCACGACCTCCTGGTCGCGCTGGACGGGGACGTCTTCGGAGGCCGCCTCCATCTGCTGCCGGCCTCCGACGACGCCTTCATGCGAGACGTTGCCCTGTCGAAGGTCAGCTTCAGCGAGGCCGCGCTCGAGCGCGCACTCGAACCGCTCGAAGCGGACTACGACATCATCCTCATCGACGGCCCGCCCAGCCTGGGACTGAACATGGACACCGCCCTGTACTACGTGCGGCGCCGTGAGGGCGAACTCGCGGACCGGTCGGGCGTCATCACACCGGTGTGGGCCAACCGAGCTTCGCACCGCGCTGTGAGGCTGCTGAAGTCCCAGAAGGACGACCTGTGCCGCAAGGGGCGCATCCAGATCGACTACCTCGGTCTGATCATCAACGCCTATGACAGTCGACGCGGGAAGCTCGTGCAGGAGAACCGCGACCAGTGGGAGAAGAGCACCACCCCCAGCGTGCTCGCCGTGATCGGGGACCTGAAAGAGGGGCGCGAGGCAGCTGATGGGGAGATCCCGCTGCTGGAGTACGCGCCGGAGAGTGAACACGCGCAGGTGATGCGCGATCTCGCGAGGGAGCTTGCCGTATGACCGACCGCCGCCGACGCGTCACGCGCGGCTTCGACATCGACGAAAACGGTACGGATGGCGGGAGCACTCCCCCGCCGCGGCGTGTCCGTACACGCGAGCAGATCATGAAGGGTGAGGGGAAACGCCCCCCAGCCGCAGTCTCGCTCGCAGCCCTGGCGCACAACCCGTTCAACCCCCGCGAAGAACTCACCGACCTTGAGGAGACTGCCGAGTCCCTGCAGGTCCGGGGGCAGCTTCAGCCCGTCGCCGTGGTCCGGCGAACCGTCTTCCTGGCAGTGCACCCGGATCAGGAGACCGCGATCGGCGCAGCCGAGTACGTCGTCATCGACGGCAACCGCCGCCTCGCTGCCGCAGCATTGGCCGGCCTGGAGGAACTGCGGATCGACGTCAACGACGACCTTGCGGCGAGCGCCGCGGACATCGTGGAATCAGCGCTAATCGCGAACATCCACCGCGTGGACGTGGCCCCCTTGGACCAGGCGAACGCGATCCAGCAACTCGTGGAAGTACACGGGTCGCAGGGGCAGGTGGCGAAGCGTCTGGGCAAAACGCCCGCCTGGGTGTCGCAGCGCTTGGCCCTCCTGGGTCTCACCGAGGACCTGCAGGAGAAGGTCACCACTGGCGAGCTCAAGGTGGAGCCCGCCCGGCGGATCGGCCGCATGCCGAAGGCGGACCAGGCCGCGGCCGCTGCCGAGACCATTAACGCCGTTAAGACCCCGCGGCAGCGGACGTCGGCGAAGCCCCGGCCCGCGCCGACCGAGCAGGAGACCGTTAACGCCGTTAATACCCCGGGCGCCGATGAGGCCAGCACGGTGGAGGCGTCAGCGTCGGCTTCGAAGGTTCCCACGAACACGGCACCCGCAGAGTTCGTCATCTCGGGTGGCTCCGCTCAGGAGGTTGTGGACACCCTGGTCGCGCATTTGTCGCCGGACGTTCTGGCGTCGGTCGCAGAGCTGCTCGTACGACTGGCCCCCGCTGGGGCGGCAACGGACTGAAACCCCCTGGATTTCCCTCCGGAACGCAAAATGGCCCCGGGCCGCAGCGCAGATGCTGCGGCCCGGGGCCGTGTGGTGTCAGTGGTCTTCGTCGTCGGGGTCGGCGTGGAGGTGGTCGTAGACGTTGCAGGCGGTGGTCCACAGTTCGGCGGCGCGGTCGGGGCCGTGCCAGGCGGCCAGGAGGGCGTAGGTGTCGGGGAAGTTGCCGCCGGGCTGGGTGCGGTCGGGTTCGTCGGCGTCGTCCATCGAGAGCGCGAGGACGTACGGGTCCGTGGTGACGGGCATGCCTCGGTGGGGCTGGGTGGGGTCGTACGGCGCGTACGTGATGGTGGTGCCGGAGATGTGCGCGGTGTGGTGGAGCTGCCCGGCCAAGCTGGTGGTGATCTGTTCGGCCTGGTGGCGGTGGTGGAAGGGTCCGAGGTGGATGTCGTCCAGGCCGGGGCGGGTGACGAGGACGGCGTGCTCGTAGGTCTCGGTGTATCGCACGCGCTTGCTGAGGCTGAGGGCGTAGGCGATTTCGGCACGGGTGGACTCGCCGATGTAGCCGGCGTAGTTGACGATCAGGACTTCGTCGGCGGCGCGGATCTTGGCGCGGTGCAGGGCGTCCAGCATCTGCTTGACCTGTGCGGCTTCGTCGGGGTCGGACCACTCGTGGCGGGTCTTCATGTCAACGCCGGGCGCGAGGACCATCTTCCCGTCCAGGGTCTCGCGGGCGTTGGCCTCTACGAGGGCGTCCCAGTGTCGGGTGCTGCCGCACAGCGTCACGATGACCGGCCGGGCGAGCGACACGGGGCCGGTGGGCGCGGCCTTCCTGCGGGGTCGCATTACTTCACGGTCTCCTGTTCGCGGGGGGTGGTCCAGGGCAGGGCGAGGCCGTCGCCGGTGGTGCGGGGGACGACGTGCAAGTGGAGGTGGCGCACGGTCTGGGTGGCGGCCGGTCCACAGGAGGTGATCAGGTTGCAGTCGCTGCCGAGTTCGGCGGCGAGTTCCGCGGCGCGCTGCATGGTGGTTCCGGAGACGACCGGGTCGGTGGTCGCGTCGTCGACGTGGCCGCGCGGGATGACCAGGACGTGGCCTTCGGTGCAGCCGCCGCGGGGGCGGATCGCGATCGTGTCGCGCCAGGCGCGGACGATCGCGGCCGGTGCGCCGTCGTGGATGATCGCGCAGAACGGGCAGTCGGCCCGGGGGTGTTTGCGGGGGACCGGCGGCCGGTCGATGTGGTGGTGTTCGACGGAAGCCCAGACGCCGATCTCGTGCATGCACCGGCCGATCGCGTCGGACACTGCCGGGGCGCGGTGGCGGCCGTACCAGCAGTTGACCAGGAGCTGGACCGGGCGGGAGGGGTCGGCGGTGAGCAGCGCGGTGAGCTCGTGCACGGCGTCGGTGATGATGCGGTCGGCGCCGGGGGTGTTCAGGACGTAGTCGCGGACGCCGGGGTCGCGGCCGGTCTGGCGGGCGACGATGTCGGCGAGGGCCGGGTCGTCGGGCGGGTTGAGGAGGGCGTCGGTGAGGTTGATGCCGAGGACTGCGGCGCGGTAGCGCGGGGGAGGGGGGTCCTGCCAGCGGGCGCCGAAGGAGTCGATGTACACGTCGGGATGCAAGGCGGTGCCTCCGAAAATGAGGGCGCGGCGGCCCGGGGTGGGCCGCCGCGCGGTGCGGAACGGGGTTGGTGAGGGTCCGGTCGGGTGCGCTCGTGGTCAGCCGGACAGGCGGACCGGCATGAGCAGGTACTTCAGGCCGGTCTCGGGGGAGCCTCCGCTCGTGAGCAGGGCGGGCTTGTGCGGGTTGGTGAAACGGAGCCGCACGGCGTCGCTGCCGAGCGCGGTCAGGCCGTCCAGCAGGAAGTGCGGGTTGAACGCGATGCGGAACGTGTCGTGCTCGCCGCCGGTGTGGTCGGTGTAGTCGGCGTCGGCGCGGTCGACGGCTTGGGCGTCGTCGCTGGAGCCGGCCTCAATGGTGACGGTGCCGGGGGTGAAGGCGAGCCGGACCGGGGTGTTGCGTTCGGCGACCAGGGCGACGCGCTTGACGATGTCGGCGAGGGCCTCGGTGGCTACGACCGCTTCGGCGGCGAACTCGGTGGGGAACAGGGCCTCGTAAGACGGCAGTTTGCCCTCCAGGCCGCGCAGGGTGGTGCGCTGGGTGTCGCCGGTCAGGCCGGTGACCCCGCTGCCGCCGCTGTCCTCATCGGCGAGCGTGAGGTAGACGGTGTCGTCGGCGGCAAGGGCCTTGGCGGTCTCCAGCAGGGACCTGGCGGGCAGCAGAGCGCGGCCGTTCCAGTCGGCGCCGTCGGGCTCCCAGCGCAGGGTGCGCACGGCGAAGCGGTAGCGGTCGGTGGCAGCGAGGGTGATGGTGGGGCCTTCGACGTCCAGCTGCACGCCGGTCAGGACGGGCAGCGTGTCGTCGCGGCCGGCCGCGACGGCGACCTGTGCGACGGCTTCGGCGAAGTCCGCGCCACGCACCGTGCCGGTGGCTTCCTGGAGTTCGGGCAGGGTCGGGTACTCCCCGAGCGGAAGGGTGGGCAAGGTGAACCGTGCGTTGCCGGATTCCACGGTGAGGCGGGTGTCGTCGGTGGTGAGATGCACCTCCTTCCGGAGGGTCCGGGCGATCTCGGTGAGGAGCCGGCCGGGGACCAGGACCGTGCCGGGCTCGGTGATCTGGACAGCGGCGGTGGTGTAGGCGGAGACGTCGTAGTTGTAGCCGGTGACGGCGAGCTGGCCGTCACCGGCGTGCAGCTTGAGGGCGGCCAGCACCGGCACGGGCGGGCGGTTGGGCAGGGCGCGGACGGAGACGCCGACGGCGTCGGCCAGGGCGCGGGAGTCGATGGTGAGTTTCATGCGGCGGGTGTCCCTTTCAGGCGTTGGCCGTGACCGCGGCCGGGGCGGCGGGCTTGGCGAGGTGGGCGCGGAAGTGGGTGTCGCGCAGGTACTCCAGCTCCGCCTTGGTGCGGCAGGTGGCGGTCCAGTCGCCGGCGGAGCAGCTCGCGGTGTAGGCGGTCCGGCCGGTGCATCCGGACTCGGGGTCGCGGGGCTTTCCGGTGCTGGTGACCGGGTGGGTGCACACGGACGTGTCGTCGTGGATCGGCTTGATGGTGGCGGTGATGCGGGCCATGCGGGGTGCC
>NZ_JACEGK010000415.1:0-7173 GCF_056859195.1 Streptomyces sp. NH27 | reverse complement strand
CCATCATGCAGACCCCGACCCCCGATATCCGCGCCGCCACGCCCCATTCATCCGGTATGGCGCGCGCGGCCCGGGGCGGACTCCGACACCGTAGGGTGGCCGGGTTGCCGAGCGGGCAGGGGGCGCGAGATGGAGACGGGTGCCGGACGGATACGGCGTACGGTGGCGGCCGTGGTGGTCGCCGCGGTGGTCGCCGGGGCGGTGGCCGGGTGGCTGGAGTGGCGGCACGCACACCGGTTCCACGAGCGTGTCAGTGGTGCGCGCGGCGCGTTCCCGACCGCGCTGGGGGACACGGCGCCGGCCGCACCGGCCCGGGTGCTGCGGCACACGTCGAAGTCGTACGGAGTGATGGACGGAGCGTTGTCCGTCGATGAGGCGAGCGACGGGATCGTGGCGCGGAACCTGCGGACCGGCAAGGAGTACTGGCACTACGGCCGCGGCAAGGCGGTGTTGGGCCGCGTCGCGCTCACCGGTGGCGGCGACACGGTCGCGACGTGGTGGCAGGACGGCGTGGTCGTCGGGATCGACGTGCGCAGCGGGAAGCCGCGCTGGCACGCGAAGGTGCCCTACGGCATCCATGATCGCGCCCAGGACGACGACTTCGCCGACATCGACTTCGCCGGCACTCTGGTGGTGGCGACGAGCGGGGACGGGATCACGGCGTTCGACGAGCACAGCGGCAAGCGTGTGTGGAACGGCGCGATCCCGAACGGCTGCGTGCTGGATTCGGGCGGGGCGGTGGCCATGCGCGGTGCCGTGGTGACCTGGGCGCGTTGCCGCGGCTCGGACGACCAGGCCGTGCAGTTGCTCGGGTTCGATGTCCGCCACGGCACGCTGCGCTGGCGGATCGCCGACGGCTTGCACCCGCTGATTCCGGCCGACGACCACACCCTGGTGACGTCGCAGTGGACCGCCCGGCGGACCGGTGCCTCGGTGGACGTCTCCGGCCCGAAGCCTGTGGTCACCACGCGGAGCGCCGACGATGAGGACCCGACGGTGACGGCGGGCGACGGGATCGCGCTGAGCGACCACAAGGCCGACGGGGTGCGGCTGACCGCCTACGGCGCCACCGGCGGCATGAAGCGGTGGACGTGGAAGCCGGCGAAGGGCAAGACGTTCAGCCGGCCGCTGATCGCGGGCGGCCGGGTCTACGTCGTCCAGCAGCCGTCCGCGTCCTCCTCGTCAACCTCGCCGGACGAGAAGGTCACGGTGAGCGGCGCCGACCTGGTCGTGCTCGACGCCGCGACGGGGCGGCAACTGCACTCCATGCCCTTGCCGTCACTGACCAGCGGTCCCGGTGAGTACGACATCACTTCCGAGGCGCGGCTTCAGCCCACCCAGGCCGGCCACGGTGTCGTGGCGATCGGCTGGGCCTCCGGCATGTTCTCCAGCAGCGACGTCGGCGATCTGCTCGTCCTGTCGGCGTGACAGTGGCGGCACGAGGCGGAAACGGCGTCCGGGCCGACCCGTGGGCCGGCCCGGACGCTGTCAGTTGTCAGCCGTCAGGACTCAGACGAGGTCGAACCGGTCGAGGTCCATCACCTTGGTCCACGCCGCCACGAAGTCCGTGACGAACTTCTGCTTCGCGTCGTCGCCCGCGTAGACCTCGGCCAGCGCGCGCAGTTCGGAGTTGGAGCCGAAGACGAGGTCGGCGCGGGTGCCGGTCCACTTGACCTCGCCCGTGGCGTCGTCGCGGGCCTCGAAGGTGGTCGAGTCCTCGGAGGTCGGGGTCCACGTGGTGCCCAGGTCGAGCAGGTTGACGAAGAAGTCGTTCGTCAAGGTGCCCGGGGCGTCGGTGAGCGCACCGAGCTTCGAACCGTCGTAGTTGGCGCCCAGCACGCGCAGGCCACCGACGAGGACGGTCGTCTCGGGGGCGCTGAGGGTGAGCAGGTTGGCCCGGTCGAGCAGCAGGTACTCGGCCGGCAGCCGGTTGCCCTTGCCGGCGTAGTTGCGGAAGCCGTCGGCACCCGGCTCCAGCGCGGCGAACGACTCCGCGTCGGTGTGCTCGTCCGTCGCGTCGACGCGGCCGGCGGTGAAGGGCACCTCGATCTCGTGCCCGCCGTCCTTGGCGGCCTTCTCGACCGCCGCGGCGCCGCCGAGCACGATCAGGTCGGCCAGCGACACCTTCTTCGCGCCGGAGGAGGCGTTGAACTTCTGCTGGACGCCTTCCAGGGCGCGCAGCACCGTCGCCAGCTCGTCCGGGTTGTTGACCTGCCAGCCGCGCTGCGGCTCCAGGCGGATGCGGGCGCCGTTGGCGCCGCCGCGCTTGTCGCTGCCGCGGAAGGTCGAGGCCGACGCCCAGGCGGCGGAGACCAGTTGCGGCACGGTCAGCCCGGTGCCGAGGATCTTCGCCTTGAGTGCGGTGGCGTCCGCGGCGTCGATCGTCTCGTACTCCGCCGTGGGCAGCGGGTCCTGCCACAGCAGGGTCTCCGCGGGCACCTCCGGGCCGAGCAGCAGCGACTTCGGGCCCATGTCGCGGTGGGTCAGCTTGTACCAGGCGCGGGCGAACGCGTCCGCGAACTCCGCCGGGTTCTGGTGGAAGCGGCGGGAGATCGGCTCGTAGACCGGGTCGAGGCGCAGCGCCAGGTCGGTGGTGAGCATCGACGGCGCGATCTTCTTCGCGGCGTCGTGGGCGTGCGGGACGGTGCCCTCGCCGGCGCCGTCCTTCGGCTTCCACTGGTTGGCGCCGGCCGGGCTCTTGGTGAGCTCCCACTCGTAGCCGAAGAGGTTGTCGAAGAAGCCGTTGCTCCACTGGGTGGGGGTGCTGGTCCAGGTCACCTCGAGGCCGGAGGTGATGGCGTCCGCGCCCTTGCCGGTGCCGTGGCTGTTCTTCCAGCCCAGGCCCTGCGCCTCGATCGGCGCGGCCTCGGGGTCGTCGCCGACGGCGTCGGCCGGGCCCGCGCCGTGGGTCTTGCCGAAGGTGTGGCCGCCCGCGATGAGGGCCACGGTCTCCTCGTCGTTCATCGCCATCCGGCGGAACGTCTCACGGATGTCGCGGGCCGCCGCGATCGGGTCCGGGTTGCCGTTGGGGCCCTCGGGGTTGACGTAGATCAGGCCCATCTGGACCGCGCCGAGCGGGTTTTCCAGCTCGCGGTCGCCGGTGTAGCGCTGGTCGTCGAGCCAGGTGGTCTCCGGGCCCCAGTAGACGTCCTCCTCCGGCTCCCAGACGTCCGCACGGCCGCCGGCGAACCCGAAGGTCGTGCAGCCCATCGACTCCAGTGCGACGTTGCCGGTGAGGATCAGCAGGTCGGCCCACGACAGGCTCTGGCCGTACTTCTTCTTCACCGGCCACAGCAGGCGGCGGGCCTTGTCGAGGTTGCCGTTGTCCGGCCAGCTGTTGAGCGGGGCGAAGCGCTGCTGCCCGGCCCCGGCGCCGCCGCGGCCGTCGCTGATCCGGTAGGTGCCCGCGCTGTGCCAGGCCATCCGGATCATGAACGGGCCGTAGTTGCCGAAGTCGGCCGGCCACCAGTCCTGCGAGGTGGTGAGCACCTCGGCGATGTCCTGCTTGACGGCCGCGAGGTCGAGGGTGCCGAAGGCCGCGGCGTAGTCGAAGTCCGCGCCGAGCGGGTTGGCCACGGCGGGGTTCTTGGCCAGGATCTTCAGGTTGAGCCGGTCCGGCCACCAGCCGCGGTTTCCGCCGCCCTGGGTCGGGTGCGGGGCGCGGTCGTGGGCGACCGGGCAGCCACCCGTGCCTTCCGTCTTGGCGTCCACGACGATCGCGTCGTTGTTGTGGGTGTTGTCAGACATGGAAATCCTTCCGGACCTGGCGGATCACGGTGCTCAGGCACTGCGGGCGGTGGAGGAGCCGGGGGCGGCGGGACAGGGGAGCTGCGGAGCGCCCGGCGGAGCCGGAACGGCCCGGGAAGCCGCGGGTGAGCGGCTTCGACGTCTGTGTCTCCTGCTCCTGCTCTCCTGCCGTGTGGGCGTCTCCTGCCGTACAGGGCTCTTCCTGGCCCTTGGCTGTCGCCGGAACCGATCCTACGATGGACGCAGTCCAAGTCAAGAAGCGGGCCAAGCACATATCCGGTCAAAATCCGGACGCTCACTGGTAAACTGCGGGCATTCCGCGAACCCGAATAGGTGAACCGACATGAGTGACCTGGTGGAGCGACTGCGGGGCCGTGGCTGGCGGATGACCTCCCAGCGGCGCGTCGTCGCGCAGGTCCTGGACGGAGACCACGTTCACCTGACGGCCGACGAGGTGCACGCCCGCGCCATCGTCCGCCTGCCCGAGATCTCGCGGGCGACGGTCTACAACACGCTCGGCGAGCTGGTCTCCCTCGGCGAGGTCATCGAGGTCGCCACCGACGGCCGCGCGAAGCGGTACGACCCGAACGCGCACCACCCGCACCAGCACCTGGTCTGCTCCGGGTGCGGCACCGTCCGCGACGTCCACCCCACCGGCGACCCGCTCGCCGCGCTCCCGGTAGAGGAGCGCTTCGGCTTCACCGTCTCCGCGGCCGAGGTCACCTACCGCGGGCGGTGCCCGGACTGCGTGTGACGCCGACCGGGCCCCGCCCGTACGGTCAGTTCTCCAGGCGGACGGGCATCAGCAGGGAGAAGGTGTCCTCGGTGTCGGCGCGGCGGATCGCCATGGGCGCCGTCGGGGCGCCGAACTCCAGGACCAGCCGGTCGTGTGCCGCGGCGGTCAGGGCGTCCAGAAGGTAGCCGCGGTTGACGGCGACCCGGCCCGGGTCGTCGTCGCCGTCCGCGCATACGGTCACCGCCGTGCCGTCGCCGGTCACCTTGAGGATGCTCAGGTCCCCGCCCGCCTCGCGCTCGCCCGAGGGTGCCTCGCCCGCGGGCGCCTCGCCGGCGCGGACCGGGCCGGTCTCCACCGCCCCGCGGAACGCCCGGGCATCGACGGGGACCCGGGTGCCCGCCGGCAGGCGGACCAGCCGGCGGTAGTCCGGGAAGTCGTGGCCGAGGCACGCGCCGGCCGCCTGGCGTCCCCCGGCGTCCAGGGCCACATGGTCGTCGTCCAGGGCGAGTTGGACGTTCCCCGCGGCGGGCAGCAGCGCCCGCATCGCGTCGGCCAGCGCCGACGGCACGACGAACCGCGCGGGTGGCCCGTCATGGCCGGTGACGGCGGCCTGTGCGACGGCCAGCCGGTAGCGGTCGGTGGCCACGGTGTGCAGCGACCCGCCTTCGACGTCGAACAACACACCCCCGAGCACCGGCAGTTCGGGATCGGTGCCGGCGGCGAAGCGGACCGCGTCCAGCGCGGCGGCCAGGGCGGGTGCGGCGACGGTGAGCCGGAGGGTCGTGGTGCGGAGCGAAACCATGGGGTTCTCCCTGCGTTCGAGGAGTGCACGGACCGTGGACAGCTCGCCGCGCGCATCGGACAGACCCCGCTCCAGCCGGCGCACATGCGCCTGGAGCAGTCCCCGCACCAGGTCGGTGTCCGCACCGGACCAGCCGGCCAGCACCAGCCGGATGTCCGCCAGCGGCATACCGGCCCGGCGCAGCCGCGCCAGCAGCCGCGCCTCTTCGAGCTGCCCGGGGTCGTACCAGCGGTAGCCGCTGACCGGGTCCACCCGGGCCGGGGCCAGCACGCCCGCGCCGTCGTAGAACCGCAGGGCGCTCGCGCTCAGTCCGCTGTCCCGGGCCATCTCGCCGATGCTGCGCATCTCGCTCTCCACTTCTGGAACTGTCGACCCTCGACATGGTCGAGGGTCAACCACGGTCGGCCGGAGCGAGGACGGCGCGGCGCGCGCCGCGCGGTCAGGATCGGGTGTCGGCGCCGTGCATGGACGTGACCGCGTCCGCGATGGTGTTCTCGTACAGGCCCAGCTTCGGCTTGAGCACGAGCGAACCCGAGCCGAGCCGGAAGTTGACGGTGGCGGCGTTCGGCATGTGGTCGCCGTTGGCCAGGACGTTCAGCTCGTCGATGCCGTCCACGGTCCCGGAGGTCGCGCCGCTGGGGTCGAGGTCGACGACCGCGTAGGCGGTCCGCCCGGCATACACCGGGGAAGCCGGCGCGCCGCCGAGGCCGCTCGGGATGAGCGGCTTGACGGCCCGGCTGCCGTCGGCGGCGTGCGAGTCGTCCAGGGAGATCAGCGGGAAGTAGCTCAGGCCGCAGGAGTCGGCGCCGATGTTGCGGACCTCGATCACCCGCTGGGTGGGCGCCGAGCTCCGGCGGGTCACGGTCACCCGCACCTGGTCCGCCGTGCAGGGGTGCTGGTAGGCGTAGCTGTCGCTGGTGGCGGAGCCGCTGCCCGAACTGCTGCCGCCGGAACCGCCGGTGCCGGTGGAGCTGCTCGCGCCGGTCGAGCCCGTCGAGCCGCCCGAACCGTTGGAGGAGGAGCCGCCGGACGTCGACCGACCTTGCGAGGAGGAGGTGGGCGCGGAGGTCGACCCGGTGTCACCCGAAGCGACGGAAGAGGCGCCGGCCTGCTGCGAGGGCGTCGCGTCACTCGCGGCGGAGGAGGAACCCGAGTGGCACGCGGTGAGGCCGAGGGCGCTGACGAGGAGGAGCGCGGAGGAGGACAGGACGGATTTCACGTTCACGGTGGCATGCCTTCGCTGTGAGAGGTCGAGCGGTGGGATGCCGTAACTCTGCGCCGTGCGGCGCCCCGTGTTCGACAGTCTGGCCACAGTTGACGGTCCTGGAACGATTCCACCCCCCTGAGCTGCGACAATGTCCCTTCCTGGAACGTCGCACCGGGACGAGCGCGAGGGCGGAATGAGCACATATGTCGAGGAGTTCGCGAGCCGGCTGCGCGAACTGAAGCAACGATCGGGGCGTACGTACGGTGCGCTCGCCGCCCGGATGCACGTCAGCACCTCCACCTTGCACCGCTACTGCAACGGCGCGGCGGTCCCCACCGAGTACGGTCCCGTGGAGCGGTTCGCGCGGCTGTGCGGTGCGGGTCCGGAGGAGCTGGTGGCACTGCACCAGCAGTGGTTGCTGGCAAGTGCGGCCCGCCGCCGCGAGCAGTACCGCACGTCGGCCGGGCCGGCCGCGGCTGCCGGGCCGGCCGCGGCTGCCGGGCCGGCTGAAGCGACCGGGTCGGACGGGCCGGCGGCCTCGGACGCCGCGGGGTCCGGCGACGCGGAATCGGGCGACGCGGAATCGGGCGACGCGAAGCCGGGCGCAGATGCGGACGCGACGGCGAGCGATGTTCCGCCGGAGCAGCCGTATGTACGTCTGGCGGCCGGCGGGGTCGGGGT
>NZ_JACEGK010000414.1:0-7186 GCF_056859195.1 Streptomyces sp. NH27 | reverse complement strand
CGCCTGGGTCGTTCCCGTCACGGTGATCGTCGTGCCGGCGGTGGTCGCCGGGCTGGTCGTCGCCCTCGGCGACGGCAAGCCCGCCGGCGCGCAGACCGTCGCCGTCTCCGAGTCGGACTGCGGCAAGGGCTTCACCGCGCCCAAGACCGGCCGGCAGACGTTCCAGATGCACAACACGGGCGGCAAGACGTCCGAGGTCTACCTGGTGAACCCGGCGACCAACGCGGTCTACGGCGAGATCGAGGGGCTGGCTCCCGGCACCACCCGCGACCTGGTCGCCACCGTCGGCGCCGGCACCTACGCCTGGCGCTGCGTGCCGACCGGCGGCACGGCCGTCACCTCGGCCTCGGTACGGGTCAGCGGCAGCGGTACCGCCCAGGCCGTGCTCCCCCTCGCCGAGTCCGACCTGCGGCCGCCCCTCGCGGCCTACAAGGCGTACGTGGCCGCCGGTCTCACCACCCTCGTCCGCCAGACGGACGCGCTCACGGCCGACATCCGCGGCGGGCGACTCGCCGCGGCGCGCGCGGACTGGCTCACCGCCCACCGCACTTATGCGTCCCTCGGCGCCGCGTACGGCACGTTCGCCGACTTCGACGGGAAGATCGACGGGCGTCCCGACGGGCTGTCCGGCGGGATCGGGGACCCCCGGTTCACCGGCTTCCACCGGATCGAGTACGGCCTGTGGCACGGCGAGTCGGCGGCCGGGCTGATGCCTTACGTGCAGCTTCTCGGCAGCGACGTCCGGGGGTTGCGCAGCGCGTTCCCCGGACAGGACTTCGACCCGTCCGACCTGCCGCTGCGCTGCCACGAGATCCTGGAGAACACGCTCCAGTTCGAGCTGACCGGTGACACGGACCAGGGCAGCGGGACCAACCTGGCCACCGCGGACGCCGACCTCGCGGGCACGAAGGAGTTGCTGCGCGTGCTGCGGCCGCTGATCTCCGCGCGCGATCCGCAGCGGCCGGCGACCGTGGACGCCGATGTCGCGCGCCTGCAGACGCTGCTGGACGCGGCCCACAAGGGCGGCTCGGGCAAGAACGGCTCCGGCAACAGCGGCGGATGGACGCCGGTGGACGCGCTCGACCCGACGGCCCGAACGAAGATCAACGGAGCCACCGGACAACTCCTTGAGGACCTCGCGCCGATCCCCGATCTGCTCGAAGTCCGCAAGTCCGGCTGATCCGAGGCCACTTCGGCGGCCCCGCGGGCCCGCGCGACGCCACCAGCCGTCCGTACCCCCGCCAACCGCCAACCGCACCCGCCACAGGCACCGCACCCGTACCGCCCCGTCCGTACGACCGACCACCCCCGTACGACCGAATCCGTGGACCGCTCGACCGGCAGCCGCCGCTCGGCAGGTCCGGAAGGGACTTCGTCCATGCCCGACTCCGCTCACTCCGAGCCCTCCCGGGGGGTCTGTCCGATGGACGCCGGCCGCCGGTCGTTCGTGCGGACGGCGCTCGGCGTCGGGGCCGGGGCCACCGCCCTGGCCGGCGGCGGCGCCGTCGTCAGCACGGCGCTCGGCGGCGACAGCGCGCACGCGGCCGAGCCCGGCCAGGCGGCGCCGGTCGCCTTCCACGGTGCCCATCAGGCCGGAATCACCACGCCGACGCCGGCCGCCGCGGCCTTCGTGTCGTTCGACGTCATCGCCGACAGCCGGGCCGAACTCGCCGGCCTGTTCCGCACGATCACCGACCGCGCCCGCTTCCTGACCGCCGGCGGAGACCCGGCCGACCTCGGCGTCGGCGCCCCACCCTCCGACAACGGCATCCTCGGCCCCACGGTCCCCGCGGACGCGCTGACGGTGACCGTGGGCGTCGGGTCGTCGCTGTTCGACGACCGCTACGGCCTGTCCGCCGCCAGACCGCGCCGGCTCGCGCCCATGCGGACCTTCCCCGACGACAACCTCCAGGCGGCCGAGAGCCACGGCGACCTGAGCCTGCAGATCTGCGCCGGCAGCACCGACACGGTGCTGCACGCCCTGCGTGACATCGCCCGGCACACGCGGGGCGCCATGCAGGTCAAGTGGCGCGTCGACGGCTTCCACAGCGCGCCCCGGCCGACCGGGACCCCGCGCAACCTGCTCGGCTTCAAGGACGGCATCGCCAATCCCGATGTGGCGTCCGGGCGCGAGATGGACCGGCTCGTGTGGGTCACGGACGCGCTCGGCGAACCCGCCTGGGCCCGCGGCGGCAGCTACCAGGTGATCCGGATCATCCGGATGCTGGTCGAGTTCTGGGACCGGGTCTCCCTCACCGAGCAGGAGAAGATGTTCGGCCGCCGCAAGGACACCGGAGCCCCGCTCGACGGCGCCCAGGAAGGCGACACGCCGAGGTACGCCAACGACCCGCACGGCAACGCGATCCCGCTCGACGCGCACATCCGGCTGGCCAATCCGCGCACCGCGGGGACCGACGACTCCCGCATCCTGCGCCGCGGCTTCAACTACGACCGCGGGATCGACGCGGTGGGCGATCTCGACATGGGCCTGGTCTTCTGCTGCTACCAGCAGGACGTGGTCCGGCAGTTCGAGGCCACCCAGACCAGGCTCGTCGGCGAGCCGCTGGTCGACTACATCTCCCCGGTCGGCGGCGGGTACTTCTTCGCGCTGCCGGGCGTACGGGACGCGAAGGACTGGCTCGGACGCGGATTGCTCGGCGCCTGACGCGCGCCTTCGGTGTCCACCGGCACACCGAACGTCTACAGTGCTGTAGACATTCGGGTCCGCCGAAGCGGCCCGACTCGGCAACGGATGCGGAGCCGCAGCACGATGATCCCAGCGTCCACCGTCAGCGGGGCCTCGCCCCGGCACCGGCGCGGTCTGTGGCCGCGACGTACGCGGGTCGCGGCCGCCCGGTGCGGATGCGCCCCGCACCGCGGCGGCTCGCCGTGCGGGCGGGCCGGTTCCGCGCCGCGGCCCGGCCGGGTCCGCCGGGCCGGGCCGGCGTTCGCCCTGTTCGCCCTGCCCGCGGTCCTGTTCGCGCTGCTGCTGTGGGCACTGGGCGCACGCGACGGCGCACCGATCGGACCCGACGGCTGCCTGCACCACTGGGTGGTGGCCCATCGATCGGCCGACCTGACCGCGGCCGCCCACCTGCTGGACTCGACCGCGGCCGGCCTGCTTCCGTACGTCGCGGTGATGCTGGCCGGATGGACCGGGTGCGCGCACCGGACGGCGTCGCGGCGGGAGGTGTCGGCGGCGCTCGGCGCGGTCGTGATCCTGCTGACCGGGCAGGCGGTCCGCCTCGCGGTCGTGTTCGCGCTGGCCCGGCCCAGACCGCCGGTGGCCGATTGGGCCGCGCTCAGCACCGACTGGGCGTTCCCCTCCGGGTACGCCACAACGTCCGTGCTCACCGCGGGACTTCTCGCCTGGGCGGTCCTGCGCAGCGACGCACCCCGCGGGGCGGTCCGGCTCGACGTGCTGGGCTGCCTGCTGTGGGTGGCCGCCATCAGCGCCACCCGGATCTACCTCGGCGTGCAGTGGCCCACCGACGAGCTGGGCGGCTGGCTGCTGGGCGCGGCCTGGCTCGCCCTGACGCTGCCGATCCTGTCGGGACTCGCCGGCCCGGCCGGCCGCACGCTCTGACATGCGTCACTCGGCCGCCGCGTCGACTCACCACACGGAAAGCGCGGAAGGCACGGTCCCCGGCGGGGGAAGATCGTCCTCACCGCGCGGGTCGTGCCGGGGGTCGGCTCGCGGGGGTCCGACATGGCGGCCCGGAGCCGCGTGCGGGACCTGCCGCGACTCCGGGATGCCCTTGGTCCGTGGGACGGTCAGCCCTTGGCGCCCTTCGGCACCGCGTTCATCACGGCGGTGCTGCTGCGCAGGACGTCCTTGCAGTAGGAGACGGTGCCGGTGTTGTCCACGTACTTCGCCGAGACCCAGTTGTTGTTGTCGCGCAGCAGGTACCAGATGTCGTTGCCCTCGATGTTCTGGGCGCGGACCTTGCAGCGCAGACCGACCTGCTGGTGGTAGCTCAGCGAGCCCTTGACGGACGAGTCCGTGCTGGGGAACTGCCGCTGCACGACGCCGTCACCGGCGACGACCGTGCCGTACGGAAGGGCCGGGGTGGCGGCCTGGGCTGCCGTCGCGCCGAGCAGCGTGGTGCCGAGTGCCACGGCGGTGGTCAGCGCGCTCGCGCCGATGATGATGCGGCCTCGGAGAGTAGGAAGAGCAGCGGATGTCGCCAAGGGACTTCTCCTGTTCCTGATGTGCGGTGAGACGCATGGGCACCGCCGAAAGTACGCCGCACAATCTCCAACAGTGCGGATAAATCGCCGTGTTGAGCCGAACGTGCGAGGCTCTCACCCGTCTGCGGACTCCGCGGCCACCTGGACGGGGGCGGCGGTCCCGCGCAGGGCGCGCCGATGCTGCCGACGGTGTACGAGGCGGGCATCGACCGGCTGCCGCGGGCCGGAGGCGGACGGGCGCCGCGCCCCGGGTCGTATGCTGGCGGGTGCAGCTGGTTCGCCCCTGTCCGCCAGACAGGCGCGTCGTAAGAGGGAACCCGGTGGGAATCCGGGACTGCCCCGCAGCGGTAAGTGGGAACGATAGCCGTCATCAGCACTGGGTCCGAGCCGCGGACCTGGGAAGCGACGGTCAGTAGGTGTCTGCCCCGGCAGGCGAGCCCGCGAGTCCGAAGACCTGCCCGTTGCCCGTACGCGACCGATCGCGTGCGGATATCCCGGTGACCTCGTGGGCGGGTCGGCGTACATATCAGGCGGAGGAGCGTCCCCATGAGGCGTGTCCGATCCGTCCCGTTCGCCGCCTTCGCGCCCGCGTCCCGTCCCCGGGATGCCAGGGAGACATCTCGCGAAGGAGATTTCCGTGTCAGCAAAGCCCGCAGCCGCGGCAGCACGGGCCACCGTGTACGGCTACCCCCGCCAGGGACAGCACCGGGACCTGAAGAAGGCCGTCGAGGGCTACTGGAAGGGCCGCGTCACCGCGGACGCCCTCCGGGAGACCGCGGCCGATCTACGCCGGTCCAACTGGCGGCAACTCGCCGACGCCGGCGTCCATGAGGTACCCACCGGCGACTTCTCGTACTACGACCACGTCCTCGACACCAGCGTCATGGTCGGCGCCGTCCCCGAGCGGCACCGTGCCGCCGTCGGCGCCGACCCGCTCAACAGCTACTTCGCGATGGCCCGCGGCACCCAGGACGTGGCGCCGCTGGAGATGACGAAGTGGTTCGACACCAACTACCACTATCTGGTGCCCGAGTTGGGCCCCGACACGGTCTTCGCCGCCGACTCCGCCAAGCAGGTCGGCGAGTTGCGGGAGGCCCTCGCGCTCGGGCACACCCCGCGGCCGGTGCTGGTCGGCCCCTTGACCTACCTGCTGCTCGCCAAGCCCGCCCCCGGGGTGCCGGCCGACTTCGAGCCGCTGACCCTGCTGGACCGGCTGCTGCCGGTGTACGCCGAGGTGCTCGCCGACCTGCGGGCCGCCGGCGCCGAGTGGGTGCAGCTCGACGAGCCCGCCCTGGTCCAGGACCGCACGCCCGACGAGCTGAACGCCGCCGCCCGCACCTACCGCGAGCTGGGCGCCCGCACCGACCGGCCGAAGCTGCTCGTCGCCTCCTACTTCGACCGGCTCGGCGAGGCGCTGCCGATCCTGGTCAGGGCCCCGATCGAGGGCCTGGCCGTCGACTTCACCGGCGCGGCCGCCGCCAACCTCGACGACCTCGCCGCCGTCGGCGGGCTGCCCGGCAAGCGGCTGGTGGCGGGCGTCGTCAACGGCCGCAACATCTGGATCAACGACTACGAGAAGTCGCTGTCCACCCTGGCCACCCTGCTCGGCCTCGCCGGCCGGGTCGACGTGGCCGCGTCCTGCTCCCTGCTGCACGTGCCGCTGGACACCGCACCCGAGCAGGACATCGACCCGCAGGTGCTGCGCTGGCTCGCCTTCGCCCGGCAGAAGACCGCCGAGATCGTCACGCTGGCCAAGGGCCTGGTGCAGGGCACCGACGCCATCGCCGCGGAGATCGCCGCGAACCGCGCCGACCTCGCCTCCCGCGCCGGTTCCCCGATCACCCGCGACCCGGCCGTACGCGCCAGGGTCGCTGCCGTCACCGACGCCGACGGCCGCCGCTCCCAGGCGTACCCCGAGCGCGCCGCCGCCCAGCGCGCCCGCCTCGGGCTGCCGCTGCTGCCGACCACCACCATCGGGTCGTTCCCGCAGACCACCGACCTGCGCACCGCCCGCGCCGACCTGCGGGCCGGCCGGATCGACCGGGCCGGCTACGAGGAGCGGATCAGGGCCGAGATCGGCGAGGTGATCTCCTTCCAGGAGAAGACCGGGCTCGACGTCCTGGTGCACGGCGAGCCCGAACGCAACGACATGGTGCAGTACTTCGCCGAGCAGCTCACCGGCTACCTCGCCACCCAGCACGGCTGGGTGCAGTCCTACGGCACCCGGTACGTGCGCCCGCCGATCCTGGCCGGCGACATCTCCCGGCCCGAGCCGATGACCGTGCGCTGGACGAGCTACGCCCAGTCGCTCACCTCGCGCCCGGTCAAGGGCATGCTCACCGGGCCGGTCACCATGCTCGCCTGGTCCTTCGTCCGCGACGACCAGCCGCTCGGCGACACCGCCCGTCAGGTCGCCCTCGCGCTGCGCGACGAGGTCACCGACCTGGAGGCGGCCGGCACTTCGGTCATCCAGGTGGACGAGCCCGCGCTGCGCGAGACCCTGCCGCTGCGGGCCGCCGACCGGCCCGCCTACCTGGCCTGGGCCACCGAGTCGTTCCGGCTCACCACCAGCGCGGTGGGCGCGGCCACCCAGATCCACACCCACATGTGCTACGCCGAGTTCGGCGACATCGTGCAGGCCATCGACGACCTCGACGCGGACGTCATCAGCCTGGAGGCCGCCCGCTCCCACATGCAGGTGGCCACCGAACTGGCCGCCCACGGCTACCCGCGTGAGGCCGGCCCCGGTGTCTACGACATCCACTCCCCGCGGGTGCCCGGCGCCGACGAGGCGGCCACGCTGCTCCGCAAGGGCCTGGCGGCGATCCCCGCCGAGCGCCTGTGGGTCAACCCGGACTGCGGTCTGAAGACCCGCGGCTGGCCCGAGACCAGGGCGTCCCTGGAGAACCTGGTCGCCGCCGCCCGCACGGTCCGCTCCGAACTGCCCGGCGCCTGAGACCCGGTGGGCCGGGAGGGACCCGAGCGAAGTCCCTCC
>NZ_JACEGK010000413.1:0-7205 GCF_056859195.1 Streptomyces sp. NH27 | reverse complement strand
GCGTCTTGTTGCGGTTGTTCCGGTTTTTCTGGTTGTTCGAGGATGATGTGTGCGTTGGTGCCGCTGATGCCGAAGGCTGAGATGCCGGCTCGGCGGGGCCTGTTGACCTTCGGCCAGGGGCGGCTTTGGGTGAGGAGTTCGATGGAGCCGGAGGTCCAGTCGACGTGTGAGGTCGGCCGGGTGGCGTGCAGGGTGCGGGGCAGGACGCCGTGGTGGAGGGCGTGCACCATCTTCATCACGCCGGCGATGCCAGCTGCGGCCTGCGTGTGGCCGATGTTGGACTTCAACGATCCGAGGTACAGGGGGCGTTCGGCCGGCCGATCCTGCCCGTAGGTGGCCAGCAGCGCGGCCGCCTCGATCGGGTCGCCGAGCGGGGTGCCGGTGCCGTGGGCTTCGATGGCGTCGATGTCGTCGGGGGTGAGTCCGGCGTTGTCGAGTGCGGTGTGGATGAGGCGGGCCTGGGAGCGGCCGTTGGGTGCGGTGAGGCCGTTGGAGGCGCCGTCCTGGTTGATGGCGGTGCCGCGGATGAGGGCGAGGACGGGGTGGTTGTTGCGGCGGGCGTCGGAGAGCCGCTCCACCAGCACCGTGCCCACCCCCTCGCTCCATGACGAGCCGTCCGCCGCGTCGTCGAACGCCTTGATCCGGGCGTCGGGGGCCAGGCCCCGCTGGCGGGAGAACTCGATGAAGGACTCGACCGTCGACATGACGGTGGCGCCGCCCGCCACGGCAAGGTCGCACTCGCCGGTGCGCAGCGACTGGACGGCCAGGTGCAGGGCGACCAGCGACGAGGAGCACGCGGTGTCGATGGTCAGCGCCGGGCCTTCCAGCCCGAACACGTACGACAGGCGGCCGGAGGCGATACTGCCCGCGCTGCCGGCGCCGATCATGCCCTCGAAGCCTTCGGGCGCGGGGGTCAGCCGGCTGCCGTGGTCGTGGGAGAGGATGCCGATGAAGACGCCGGTGCGGGAGCCGGCCAGGCCGCGCGGGTCCAGACCCGCACGTTCGAACGTCTCCCAGGTCGTCTCCAGCAGCAGCCGCTGCTGCGGGTCCATCGCCAGTGCCTCGCGCGGCGCGATACCGAAGAGGGCGGCGTCGAACCCGGCCGCGTCCTGGAGGAAGCCGCCCTCCTTGACGTAGATGTGGCCGACGGCGTCCGGGTCGGGATCGTACAACTCGTCGATGTCCCAGCCCCGGTCGGCGGGCATCGCCGAGATCAGGTCGCGCTCCTCCACGACCGCGCGCCACAGGTCCTCGGGCGAGTCGATGCCGCCGGGGAAGCGGCAGGCCGTTGAGACGATCGCGACCGGCTCCTGCCGGCCGGACTCCAGCTCCAGGAGCCGGGCGCGGGCGCGGTGCAGATCGGCTGTCACCCGCTTCAAGTACTCGATGATCCGCGTGTCTTCCACGGAGCGCGTCCCTTTCTGCCGACGGCCCGGAAGCAGCCCGGGCCGACGCCGGTGGAGGCTCAGAAGCTGCCCATGTCGTCGATGAAGTCGAGGAGTTGGTCGACCGATGCGTCTTTCAGGCCGAGGTTGTCCGCCGGGTCGCCGGCCGCCGTCGGCGTGTCGGCGTCGCTCCACCGGGTGACGAGCGAGTGCAGCCGCATGGTGATCTTGGCCCGCAGCGCCGGATCGGTCGTGTCGGCGCCGAGCAGGGCCAGTTCCAGCCGGTCCAGGTCGGTGAGCACCGGTGGGACGGCCTCGACCGGGGTGCCGAACAGCTTCTCGTCGAGGAAGGCGGCTAGGGCCCGCGGGGTGGGGTGGTCGAAGGCGAGCGTGGCCGGGAGTTTCAGGCCGCTGAGGGCGGAGAGCCGATTGCGCAGGTCCACCGCGGTCAGCGAGTCCAGGCCCAGTTCCCGGAAGGCGCGGCCGTCGTCGACCTGCTCGGCGGGGCCGTGCCCGAGGACGACGGCGACGGTGCTGCGGACGGCGGTCAGGAGGGCGGCGGCGCGTTCGGCGGGGCCGAGCGTGGCGAGCCGCTTGCGCAGGCCGGCCTGCTCGGCGGCGCCCGCGCGGCGCCGGCCGGCCCGCACCAGGCCGCGCAGCAGCCAGGGGAGCGTGCCGTCGCCCGCCTGGGCCCGCAGGGTGGGGAAGTCGAAGCGGGCGGCGACCAGATGGGCGTCGGGGCCGTCGAGGGCCGCGTCCAGCAGGGCCATGCCCTGCTCGGCGGTCAGGCTGCGGGTGCCGGAGCGGGCCATCCGGCGGGCCAGGTCCTGGTCGGAGAGCCCGGCGCCCATCTCGGAGCGGTCCTGCCACAGGCCCCAGGAGACGGACAGTCCGGGCAGGCCGGCGGCCCGCCGGTGCTGGGCGAGGGCGTCGAGGAAGGCGTTCGCCGCACCGTAGTTGGCCTGGCCGGCGCCGCCGAAGGTGCCGGCCATCGAGGAGTACATGACGAACGCGGCCAGGTCGGCGTCCCGGGTGAGCCGGTGCAGGTGCCAGGCCGCGTCGGCCTTCGCCCTGAGCACGGTGTCGACGTGGTCCGGGGTGAGGGAGCCGAGGGCGCCGTCGGCGAGGACGCCGGCCAGGTGGAACACCCCGGTGAGCGGCCGCCGTTCGGGGATCTGTGCCAGCAGCCGGGCCAGGGCCTCGGGGTCGGCCGCGTCGCAGGCGGCCACCGTGACGGTGGCGCCGGCCGCCGTCAGTTCCGCCCGCAACTGCGCGGCGCCCGGTGCGGCGGCGCCTCGGCGGCCGGTGAGCAGCAGGTGCCGTACGCCGTGCCGGGCCACCAGGTGGCGGGCGAGGATACCGCCGAGGGTGCCGGTGCCGCCGGTGATCAGGACGGTGCCCTCGGGGTCGAGGGGGCGGTGGACCGCCGCGTCGGTGGCATCGGCATCGGCGGCGGTGGTGGTCGCTCGCGCCAGCCGCGGAACGCGCAACACTCCTTCGCGCAGCGCAAGTTGGGGTTCGCCCGAGTCGAGGGCCGCCGTCAGCACGATCGGCGGGACGGCCGCCGTGTCGCTGTCCAGCAGCACGAAGCGGTCCGGCTGTTCCTGCTGCGCCGAGCGGACCAGGCCCCACAGTGGGGCGGACGCGAGGCTCTCCGACGCGTCCCGCGGTGTGTGCGCGAGGTCGTCCGGCGCGTTCCGCGGGGCGGGCATGATGCCGGCCGGGGCGCGCGGCGGGCCGGCCGCCACCGCCTGCCGGGTGAGCAGGACCAGCCGCGCCGCGGCCCAGCGTTCGTCCGCCGTCCACGCCCGGCACAGTTCCAGCGTGTCCAACAGCAGCCGTCGGTCTGCCGGTTCACCGCCCCCGGCGGCCACCACCACTGCATCCGGCACGGGAGCGCCCGCGTCCACGGCGGCGCCCAGTGCGGCCAGGTCGGCGTAGCGGCGGCCGGCGTCCACCTCGGCCGGCCCTACCGCCGTGCAGCGTTCGCCCAGTACCACCCAGTGCGGGGCGGTGGCCTCGGCGGGCGGCAGGGGCGTCCAGTCCAGCCGGAACAGGGAGTTCTCCGTCCCGGTGCGCGCCGCCGTCGGACCGGCGGCCGCCATCGGTCGTACGGCGACGGACTCCGCGGTGAGCACCGGCTGCCCGGCACCGTCGTACAGGTGGAAGGCGAAGGCGCCGTCGCCGAGCCGTACGACCCGTACCCGCAGCTCGGTGGCGCCCTGGGCGTGCAGCGTGACACCGCTCCAGCTGAAGGCGAGTTGCCCGCTGTCGTCCAGGCCGTCCAGGCCGTCCAGGACGACGACGTGCAAGGCTGCGTCCAGGAGTGCGGGGTGGATGCCGTACTGCGGGGCGTTCTTCGCCTCCGGCTGGGGGAGCCGCACCTCGGCGAAGAGCTCGGCGCCGCGGCGCCAGGCGGCGGTCAGGCCGCGGAAGGCGGGGCCGTACCCGATGCCGGCGGCGGCGATGCGCTCGTAGGCGTCGTCGGCCGGCAGGGACTCGGCGTCGCGCGGCGGCCAGTCGGCGAGGGGTTCGGGGTCCGCTCCGGCGGGGGCCAGGAACCCTTCGGCGTGCTGGACCCACGGGGATTCCTCGTCGGCGCCCGGCCGCGCGTGCACGCGCACCGCGCGCCGGCCGGCACCGTCCGGCGCGTCGACCGTCACCTGTACGACGGTCGCGCCGCTCGCCGGGACGACCAGCGGCTGCTGGAGCGCCAGGTCCTCCACGGTCCCGCAGCCGACGGCGTCGCCCGCCCGCACCGCCAGTTCCACGAAGGCGGCGCCGGGCAGGATCGCCACCCCGGCCACCGCGTGGTCGTCCAGCCAGGGCAGCGAGCGCCGTACCAGACGGCCGGTCAGCACCACCCCGCCGTCGGCGAGTGCGACGCTCGCGTCGGCCAGGGGATGCCCGGTGCCGCGCACACCGGCGCCCACCGGCCCGTTCACCGGCCGCAGCCAGTACTTCTCGTGCTGGAAGGCGTACGTCGGCAGGTCCACGCGGCGCGCGCCGACCCCGTCGAACACGGCTGCCGCCCAGTCCACTTCCACACCGTGCACCCACGCGTCCGCCAGGGCCCGCGCGGTGCGCTCAGGGCCGCCGTCGTCACGGCGCAAGGTGCCCAGGGCGGCCACCCGAACGTCCTGCGACGCGGCGATGTCGGCGACCCCGCCGAGCAGCAGCGGGTGCGGGCTCATCTCCAGGAACACCCGGTTCCCCCGGTCCAGCAGATGACGTACGGCCGCTTCGAACTGCACCGGTTCGCGCGCGTTGCGGTACCAGTACGCGGCGGACATCGTCGCGGTGTCCACCAACTCCCCGGTGACGGTCGAGCACAGCGGAACGGTGTCCCCGTGCGGGGCCAACCCGGCCAGGCCGTCCAGGAGTTGGTCGTGCAGCCGCTCCATCTGCGGGGAGTGGCCCGGCGCCACCGCGCCGCGGACCCGGCGCACCTGCGCGCCCTCCGCCTCGGCCACCACGAGGAACTCCTCCAGGGCCGTCACGTCACCGCTGACCACCACCGACTCCGGCCCGTTGATCACACCGACGCTCAACTCCTTTTCCCACGGCCGTAGTCGCTCGGCCACCCAGTCGCGGGACTTCGACACCCCGGCCATCGCGCCCAGGCCCACCACGTCAACGATCAGCCGGCTGCGCAGCGCCACCACCAGGGCCGCGTCCTTCAGCGACAGGGCGCCCGCCACGTGCGCGGCGGCGATCTCACCCTGCGAGTGGCCCACCACCGCCGCCGGCCGCACCCCGGCCGCCTGCCAGGTGCGGGCCAGGGAGACCATCACCGAGAACAGCACCGGCTGCACCACGTCCAGCCGCTCCAGCGACGGCGCGTCCGGCGCCCCGGCCATCGCGCCGGTCACCGACCAGCCGACCAGGTCGTCGAAGACCCGCTCGCAGTCGGCGAACGTGTCCCGGAAGACCTCGGACCGCTCCAGCAGCGCCGACGCCATGCCCACCCACTGCGACCCCTGCCCGGGGAAGACGAACACCGCCTCGGAACCGGTGGGCGGTCCGGTGACCACCTGCGGCGACTCCTCGCCCGCCGCCAGTGCCCGAAGTCCGGCGAGGGCGTCGTCCGGGCCGGCCGCGAGCACCACCGCGCGGTGCGCGAGCGCCGTGCGCGTCGTCGCCAACGACCAGGCCACGTCGGCCGGTTCCGGGGCGTCCGCGGTCCCCAGCAACCCGGCCAGCCGGGCCGCCTGGCCGCGCAGCGCCGCCGGGGTGTGCCCGGACAGCACCATCGGGGTGACCGGCAGCGGCAGCCGCGGCCCGTCCGACACCGTTACGGGCGGGGCCTGTTCGAGGATCACATGCGCGTTGGTGCCGCTCGCGCCGAACGCGGACACCCCCGCCCGGCGCGGCCGGTCCACCGCCGGCCACACCTCGGCCTCGGTCAGCAGCCGCACCGCGCCCCGCGTCCAGTCGATCCGCGTCGACGGCCGGTCCACGTGCAACGACCGTGGCAGCAGCCCGTGGCGCAGCGCCATCACCGTCTTGATGATCCCGGCGACGCCCGCCGCGCCCTGGGTGTGCCCGATGTTCGACTTGATCGAGCCGATCCGCAACGGCTGTTCCCCGGGCCGGCCCTGGCCGTACGTCGCCATCAGCGCGTGTGCCTCGATGGGGTCGCCGAGCTTGGTGCCGGTGCCGTGCGCCTCGACGGCGTCCACGTCGGCCGGCGCGAGTCCGGCGTCGGCGAGCGCCTGGCGGATCACGCGCTGCTGGGCGGTGCCGTTGGGCGCGGTCAGGCCGTTGGAGGCGCCGTCCTGGTTGACCGCCGTGCCGCGGACGACGGCCAGCACCCGGTGCCCGTCGCGCAGCGCGTCCGGCAGCCGTTCCACCAGCAGCATGCCCACGCCCTCCGACCACATCGTGCCGTCGGCCGCCTCCGCGAACGACTTGCTGCGCGCGTCCGGCGCCATCAGCCCCTGCCCGGAGAACCCCACGAACGCGCCCGGTGTCGCCATCACCGTCGCGGCCCCGGCCAGTGCCAGGTCGCACTCGCCGGCGCGCAGCGCACGTACCGCCTGGTGCAGCGCGACCAGCGCCGACGAGCAGGCCGTGTCCACGGTCACCGCCGGGCCCTCGAAGCCGAAGGTGTAGGAGATGCGCCCGGTGGCGATGGACCCGCCGATGCCGGTCGCGAAGTACGGCACCAGGTCGTCCGGCATGCGGTCGGGACCGGGCAGGTAGTCGTGGCCGACCAGTCCCGCGAAGACGCCGGTACGGCTGCCGCGCAGCGTGCCCGGGTCCAGGCCGGCGCGCTCCATCGCCTCCCAGGCGGTCTCCAGCAGCAGCCGGTGCTGCGGGTCCATGGCCAGCGCCTCGCGTGGCGAGATACCGAAGAACGCCGGGTCGAACTCGCCCGCGTCGTAAAGGAATCCGCTCTCCCGCGCCTCCGTCGACGTACCCCGGTCGCCGTTCGGGCTGAACAACTCCTCCAGGTCCCAGCCCCGGTTGTCGGGGAAGGCGCCGAGGACGTCGCGCTCGTCGGCGACCACCTGCCACAGGTCCTCGGGGCTGGTCACCCCGCCGGGGAAGCGGCAGCCCATGCCGATGATCGCGACCGGCTCGTCGGGCGCTCGCCGGCGGGCCGGGGCGATGTCGGCCGCCGGCGCGGGGGCGCCCCGGCGCTCCTGGTCCAGGTGGGCGGCGAGCGCCTGCGGGGTCGGATGGTCGAAGACGGCCGACGCGGGCACCGAGAGGCCGGTCGCCGCGCGCAGTTCGGCGCACAACTCGACCGCGCCGACGGAGGTCACGCCGAGTTCGGAGAAGGGGCGGGTCGCCGCCACGGCGTCCCTCGTCGTG
>NZ_JACEGK010000412.1:0-7205 GCF_056859195.1 Streptomyces sp. NH27 | reverse complement strand
CCCATGCCCACCGGGTGTCCCTGCTGATCGCCCGCTTCGCCCCCGAACCCGGCTGACCCGCAGCCTGGTTGGCCCGAACCCGGCCGATCCGTAACCTGCCGACCGGCAACCTGCCGACCCGTAACTTTCCCTTCGCGGAACTTGGTTCAGTCCCGTTCCGGCTGCGGCCGCCGATCCAGAAGGCGGTGCATCACCGCCTCGGGAACGGCCGGATTCGCGGCGGCCTGCGTCGCCGTCGCGGTGTCGTACAGCAGCTCGGCAAGGACGTGGGCGGGCAGCCGCCGGTCGGCGGCTGCCGTACTCCTGATGTCGGGTTCCGGATCGTCGAGCAGACGGATCAGGGACGCGGCGGACAGGCGCTGGTCGTGCAGAGCCTGGCGGCGGACACCCGAGTCCGGATCCCGGCTGAACCGCTCCACCAGTTCGGCCGGCGCCTTGGGATCGAGGAGAGCGAGCGCACGCTTCCGCGGGTCGGGGTCGTCCGCAAGGCGAAGAACCTGCCGGCGGGGGACGTTGGGGTGCTCGACCATCCGCGCGGCCGAATAGCCGTTCCAGCTCTCCGCCATCTCCAGCAGTACGTCGGCCGGGGCCTGGGCGCAGTGTTCGGCCAGGAACAGCCGGACGATCCGGTCCTCGTCATGGGCCAGCAGGTCGATCACGTCGGGCGGCAGGTCCTCGATGCACGCGGCGCTGCGGCGCAGCATGACGTGCGCGGAGTTGGCGCAGCGGCGTACGGCGTCGTCGTCACCGCTCAGTTCCAGCACCCAAGGGAGCGGGTGGCAGCGGGCGTTCGGGTCGAACTCGATGGCGACGGCGGAGCGTTCCGCCTCGGTGAGGTCCGGCCGGACCGAGACCGTCCAGCGGATGTCCGGTTCGTCGTCCCGGCCGAGAAGCGTCACCAGATCGCGGTCCAGTTTCGTGTTGCGCGCGGCGGCGCGCCGCAGCCGGGTACCGGTGCCGTGGACCAGTCGCTCGGCCAGTTCACGGGCGAGCACGCAGCCCTCGGCGGCACGTTCGCGGTGGTCGTCGTCAGAGAGCGCGGCGAAGCCGGCCGCCGACAGCGGTATGGAGCGGTGGTACCGAAGGACGGCCTCGGCCCGCACGCCGGCGTCCGGGTCGGCGAGGAGGGCCGCCCGGGCCGAGGCGTCCAGGTGTGCCCAGGCGCGCGGGGCGGCCCGCACGCGGACTTCGGTGTCCGGGTCGGTCGCGAGCGCGGTGAGATGCCGTACCGGCAGGTCGTGGTGGAGTGCCAGCTCGGCGCGCACCTGCGGGCTGGGGTCGCCGGCGAGTTGGGCGTACGCCGCGTCGGTGAGCGCCGATCGGTGGTCCACGGCACAGGTGAGAACCATCCATCGGTGCCGGGGGTCCGGATCGCGCAGGAGTTGGGAGCGCTGCTCGGCGTCGAGTTGCCATCGCTCGGCCAGGCCCCGGCGTACGCGCCACTCGGGGTGTGCGAGCCAGGACGCGACCACGTCCTCCGGGAGCTCGCGGAAGATCAGCCGGCCCGGGGGGCGTTCGTCGGGAGCGACGTCGAGCAGGCGGTGCAGCACGGCCGCCGGCGCCGCGCCGTTCCTGGCCAGCCCGTCGCGCCATGCCCCGCGCAACTCGGCCGAGGCGGCGGGCTGTTCCGGGAACGTGTCCCAGCCGGCCCCGTGTGCGGCCGGTCCTTCCACGGCCCGCGCCCGCGCCGACGACTCCAGCCAGTCGGTGAGCGGTGCGACGACGATGAACCGGACCGTGTGTTCCTCGGTGGTGACCCCCAGGACGCTCTCGCCGGCCGGTGCCATCGTCGCGAACCCGGGTCCACCCGGCGGCGGGCCGAGGGCCCCGGCCAGGTCCCAGCGCGTCGACAGCCGTACCCGGGTCCAGTGGTCGTGCCGGTGCCGACCGCCGCAGGTGCGGGCCGGGCCGGCGAAGCTGATCAGGAACTCCCCGTCTCCGTCGATCACACCGTGCTCGACGGCGAGCCGGTGCCACTGCCGGTTCACCTCCGCGACCAGGTCGGGACGCTCGTCCGGCACGGCGACGACAGCGGTGACAGCGGGCTGTGCGGTCCGCGCGACCACCGGACGCCAGGCGGCCGCCGGGGGCCGTACATCGGAAACCCAGCCCCGCCCGACCACCTCCAGGCCGGCGCGGTGGAGCGTTTCGTCCAGTGCGCTGTTCTCCTCCGTCATAGCGGTCATCCTCCTCCACCGGCGCCGCGCCGGGCCGGGCGATTCCGGCCGGCGGGCGTTGCCGAAGCCCCCTTCGCGGCCAGGGCGGTTCGCCGGCGCGTTCCGGGCAAAAGCCACCTGACGGGGAATCCGGTGCATCGCTGTCGGCGTTATGCCCTACGCTTCGTCGACAGCGGTTGCACACACCGGCTTCACAGTCTCTCCACATGCGGGGGCCGGCGTCGTGCGGCGCTCTCAACTCCCCGGTTCACCACCGGGTTTCCTTGTGGGGAGAAGAATTCCTGTGCGTTTGCGCAGCATCTCGACCGCTACATCACTCGCGGTCCTCTTCAGCTCTGCGGCGCTGAGCGTCGCCGCGGCCGGATCGGCCTCGGCCGCGTCCGCCGCTTCGGTCGCCACGCCCGGCGGCATCGTCGCGGATGGTGCCCTGCACCGCGTCTTCCTGGGCGACCGCACCGCCGGGAAGATCGTGGCGGCCGACTACACCGGCGCCGTCGTCGGCTCGGTGGCCGGCATCAGCGGGGTCTCGGGTCTCGCGGTCTCCGACGACGGCACCACGCTGTACGCGGCCGCCGAGGGGACCCACGAGATCGTGGCCCTCGACGCGGCCACTCTCGCCGGCAAGGCCCGTTACGCCGTGGCCACCACGACGGGGCCGCGGTACGTCGCCTACTCCGGCGGCAAGGTCTGGTTCAGCTACGGCGACCAGTGGGACGGCGACCTCGGGTCCGTCGACCCGGCGGTCGATCCGGCGAGCGGGACGGACCCGGTGGCACTCGGGCAGTTCCCGCAGGCGTACCCGGGCATCTGGGGCCCGGCGATCCTCAGCACGAACCCGTCCGAGCCCGGCGTGCTGGCGGTCGGGGAGACCGGCATCTCGTCGGACTCGATGGCCGTCGTCGACACGTCCGGCGCCACGCCGGGTCTGACCGCCTGGTACCAGGGCAACTACTCGCTGAACAGCGGCATCGGCGACATCGACCTGGTGCCCGGCGGGACCCAGGTGCTGATCAACGGCTCGCAGAAGGACGCCTACGCGGACGGGAAGTTCACCGCCGGCGGCACCCTGCCCGCCGGGCAGAAGGCCGACGTCTCCGCGACCGGGCTGATCGCCCAGGTCAACGGCGCCAAGGTGGCCGTCTACCAGGCCGGCGCCACGAAGCCGGTGCGTACGTACTCGGTCGGCGGGACCAACACCGCCGAGGTGACGTGGGCGCCGGACTCCTCGCGGATCTTCGCGCTCGTGTCTTCGGGCGGCGCCTACACCGTCAAGGTGCTCACCGACCCGACGATGAACGTCCCGACCCTCACGCTGAAGGCACCCTCCTCCGCCACGCGCGCCAAGTCGCTCACCGTGACAGGGAAGTTGTCGGCGACGGTGGCGCTGGCGGGCGGCGTCTCCCTGCGGGTCACCCGGACCGACCTCGACAGCCCCAAGGGCAAGGCGCTGCCCGCCGTCAAGACCAGGTCCGACGGCACCTTCTCCTTCAAGGACACGCCGCCGGACGGCGGGAGCGTCAAGTACACGGTGTCGTACGCCGGCGACGCCACGCACACCCCGGTGTCGGCCTCGCACACGGTCGCGGTCTCCCGGGTCAAGCCGACCCTCACCCTGAACAACAACAAGAAGCTGTACGACTACGGCAAGCACGTGGTGTTCACGGCGCACCTGGGTTCGACGTACAAGAACCGTACGGTCGAGATCTGGGCCGACCCCTTCGGCGCCGACAAGCCGAACAAGCTGCTGAAGTCCGCCAAGGTCAACTCCAAGGGCAACGTGTCGGTGACGGTGGCCATGACCCGGGACACCGCGGTCAGCGCCGTCTTCAAGGGTGACGCGCGGACCGCGCCCAGGACGGTGAAGTCCACCGGGTACGCGCGGGTCAAGGTGTCGACCACGCTGTCGAAGTACTACCGGACCGGCAAGATCGGCGCCACGAAGTACTACTACTTCCACAAGAACACCGACGTCATCGACACGACCACGATGACGTACTACAAGGGCCGCAAGCAGCGTTTGCAGCTCCAGATCTGGTACCGGGGCAAGTGGTACACGACCGACTCCGAGTACTTCAAGCTCGGCACCAACGGCAAGTCGATCGTCAGCATGGGTCACCCCGGCAAGTCCGGCATCCGCGCCCGCGTCCGTTCCTCCTACGTCAACGCGAGCTCCGGTGACACCGTGAACTCCACCACCAGCACCACCTGGAAGTACTTCCTCTTCACCAACTAACCGCTACGTCACGCCGGTCGGGTGCGGCCACCAGCGCCGCACCCGACCAAGGCCCGCGTGGAGTTCGCGGTGTTCGCGGCGCCCGACGGTCCGCCACGGGCCGGGATGCTCGGGGTCGGGTTGGGGCGGCGGGCGCGCTCACGGGACTTATGTACGGGGGACGCTCACGGGGCGGTCCGCAGCGGCGTGGCGAGCACGGCCGACAGGCGGCGGCCGAGCGCGGGGGTCAGCGCCTCGGCGTACCCCTCGGCCATGTGGCTGTCGTCGCGGTAGACGAACGTGTCGGCGGCGACGATCGGGCAGGTGCCGGCGCTCGGGCACAGCCAGGGCCGCGGGTCGATGACGTCGACGCCCTGGGTGCCGGCCGCCGCCCGGGCGGCCGTCGCGACCACCGGCTGCTTCGCCGAGCCCGCCACGGTGTTCACGCACCGCCCCAGGTCCAGCGGGTAGGCCGCCGCGCAGTCCACCGGATTGCCCTTCGGCCAGGGCGTGTCCAGCAGGGTCACCACGCGGGCCCCGGTGTCGCGCAACTCCCGGAAGGTGCGCCGGTATCCGTCGGTCCACTGCCGCAACGGGTCCTTCGCGGAGCCGGCGAGCGTGGCCGCGTCGGAGGACGAGGCGATCACCAGCCAGGGGTGCAGGGCCGCGATCCTGGTCAGCGCGTGGTCGCGCCAGGTGTCGCAGGACGTGTACGTCCCGCTGCCCCACTTGACGGGCACGTCGGCCACCTTGCAGGACGCCTTGGTCAGCGACACCAGCTTCCAGTGGTTCGCGCGCGCCAGCCGGTCCATCGCGTCGAACCACTGTGCCGCGTGCGAGTCGCCGAACAGCACGACCACCTTCGCCGAGTCGAGGTCCCCGTACGCGCAGGCCGGCGAGTCGGTGGCGCCGTACCCCACATGGCAGTTGTCCTGGTACACCGCCGACCGGACGGCGGTGATCTGCTCCAACCGCGGTGTGAGGTTGCTCGGCAGGGCGTCGTCGGGCGCGGCCAGCAGCCGCGCCAGGCTCGCCTCGGGATCGGGCGCCGCCGTCAGCGTGTCCGCGAGCGACGGCGCGTGCCCGCGGGACGCGATCGCCGGCGGGAAGAGCTGCGCCGCGAGCGACAGCGCCACGGTGCCCGCGGTGATCCCGAGCCCGACCGCCAGCGATCGGCCCGTGCGGGCACGCAGCGCCCGGTGGAAGCGCACCGGGTTCTCCACCAGCCGCATCGTCACCCAGGCCACCCCCAGCGCCGCCGCCGACAGCGCCAACGCCAGCCGTACGGACGCGGGCCGGTGCAGTGCGGTCGGGCCGATCACCAGCAGCGGCCAGTGCCACAGGTACCAGCCGTACGACAGACCGCCCAGCCACGTCGCCGGCCGCAGCCCCAGCAGCGCCCCCGCGCCGCCCCGCCCGGCCGCGCACCCGCCGCCGACCACCGCGACGGCGGCCAGCACCGGCAGCAGGGCGCGGCTGCCGGGGAAGACCGTCGCGTCGTCGAACCGGACTGCGGCGTACCCGATCCCTGCCAGGCCCGCCCATGACGCGGGCACCGCGACCCACCACGGCAGCCGTTCCAGCCGGCCGGCCGCCAGCGCCACCAGCGCGCCCGCGCCGAGCTCCCAACCCCGCGTCTGCGGGCCGAAGTACGCCCACGACGGCGAGTCCGCCGTGGTCGTCACGCTGCACCACAGCGACACCAGGCAGAGCGCCCCCAGCGGTACGGACAGTACGGCCGGCGGCAGCGCGAACCGGCGTGCCAGCTTCCAGCCGGCCAGCAGCAGAAGCGGCCACACCAGGTAGAACTGCTCCTCCACGGCCAGCGACCAGAAGTGCTGGAACGGCGAGGGCGGGCTGTTCTGCGCCAGGTAGTCCGTGCCGGTCGCCGCCATCCGGATGTTCACCGCGTACAGCGAACTGCTCAGCGCGTCCGCGACGTACTGCCCGAACCGGGCCTTGTACAGGTACAGCCAGCTTCCCGTGAGGGTGGCGACCACCGCGAGCGAGGACGCGGGCAGCAGCCGTGTCATCCGGCGCCCGTAGAACGCGGGTATCGACAGGCCGCCGGTCGAGGCCAGTTCGCGCAGCAGCGCCGAGGTGATCACGAAGCCGGACACCACGAAGAAGACGTCCACGCCGACGTATCCGCCCGCGACCTCCCGCACTCCCGCGTGGGACAGCACCACGAGGACCACGGCGACAGCCCGCAGCCCTTGGATGTCGCTGCGCAGGTCCTTCCGCGCGGGTGGGCCGCCCCGGGTGGCGCGGGTGACGTGGTCATCGCGTGCGTCGCGTGCTCGGCGCTTCCGGTCGGTGACCGGTGAAGAGTTGCTCACGGGTGTATGACCGCCCGGGCGCCCCATCGTTGTCCCGATCCACAAAGCGTCACCGGCCCGCCGTGCCCCGTACACCCGCGGGCGGCTCCGTGGGCGTCGGACGGCCGCTATCCGACCGAACAGTGCAGCACACGTCCGTCGCCGGTGCCGCGGAGAGAGGACCGCCCCGGTCGGCCGGGCGGTGACGGTTCGGGGGGTCGGATCGGCGGAGTCCGAGCGGGCGACGGTCGGCGGGTGGGGCGGTGAGCTGCGGGTTAACCGGATGCGAACCGGACTCCAACCGGCGTCGAACCGCGGGCGCGAACACTGGGTGCCCGCAGGACCCGTAGGGCTCGCGTGACGCGCAGGACCCGAGGAACCCGCACAGCTCGCACAGCTCGCACGACTCCGAGAACTCGCGGAAGCCGCAGGAATTCGCAGGAGCACCATCGAGGCGCTGTGGAAGGGGCGGCCCATGGCATCCGAGCCTTGTGAGGC
>NZ_JACEGK010000411.1:0-7205 GCF_056859195.1 Streptomyces sp. NH27 | reverse complement strand
GTACGGCGGGGGCGGGCGGTCGGTCGTCGGCGATGAGGTCGAGCACCGTGTTGACGTGCTCGTCGAAGGAGAGTGCGGAGGTGTTCGAGGTCGGGGACACGATGGCTCCTGGAAGCGGCTGGGTTCGCCGTAGGGAGAAGGTCATGTGTGGGCGGCGCCGACGGGGACGAGCAGTCCGGTGCCGGGATGCTGCTGGTAGTCGCTGATCGCGATGCCTGCGGGACCGCCGGCGAGATCGGCGGGCGCCAGGTCGGGCAGCGACCGTTCGTGGAGTTCCGGCTGCAGGACGGCCTGGCCGGGGCCATGCTGCGGGTCGTGTTTGGCCGGGTGGGGACCGGGAGCGGTGCCGTGGCGAGCGATGGCTCCCGGGAGCCACTCGTCCTGGGTCTCGTGGAACTTCTTGGCCCGGGGCGTGCCGATGCCGATGGCGGCCGCGCACTTGTTGATCCCCCAGTCGAGTCGGCCGTCGGGGCGTCGTGGGATGAGGCGGACGAAGGCTTCCATGACCTGTTCGTCGCTCTGCACCCGCGTTCCGTCCTTGACGGGGCTCGCGTAAGCCGGTGCGCTGCCGGAGCCGGTCCTGTTCTGGCAGCGTGCCGTCTCCAGCTCACCGGCGGGACCCATACCGGCTTCGGCCTGGTCCTTCTCCGCGCTGTGGGGGGTGGTGTGCTGGTCGGTATGGGGGGTGCCGGTATGGGTTGGAACGGGGGCCTGCGTGCCGATGAGGGTGCTGAGGACGGCTTCGAACGCGGTGCCGGTGCGCAGGTTCATACCGGCCAGCTCGGCCTGGCGGACGCGCAGTTGCAGTCTGGCGACGACCTGTTCCAGAACGGTTCGCTCGGCTCACCGGGCCCGTTCGCTGGCGTTCTGGGCCCGGGCGTCGGCTCGTGCTTCGAGGAGGCGGTATGCCCATCGGGTCGTTCTGCCGGCCCGCTTGCCAGCCTCTTGGACACGGCGGAGCCGGTACAGGCGGCCGGCGGCACGGGAGACGCGGACCTCCGCGGTGGCCTCGTCCTGGCCGAGGTCTTGGCGCGCGGCCAGGACCAGGGCGACGCGGACGGCCTCGGCAGGGTGAAGGAGACGGACCAGAGCCAGTCGTCGGTCTGGGCGGCCCGGCTTGGACCGGGCGGCGCGGCGTTCCTCTAGGGAGCCGAGCTCCCACAGGACCGCGGCGAGCACCGGCCACACCGCGCGGACCGCGGCCCCAACAAGGGAGGCGGCTTCGGTGGCGGAGAAGCAGGCGCTGGTTCCAGCGAGGATCCAGAACAGCGCGCCGGACAGTCCGGGTCCCTCGCCGGTGCGGGCGCGGCGGCGGGCGCGGCGACCGCAGACGAGCGTGGCGATGTCGAGGGCGACGAACGGCAGGAGATCGAACGGATCGTTCAGTGCCATCTCGCGATGGCCGACACGTCGCAGGCCGGTCGCCGACAGCGAGGCGGCGGCCGCGGCGACCAGCATGGTGAGCTGGTCTTCCAGTCGGCGCCCGCGGCGTTCGGCTGCGGCGGCGCGTTCCTGTTCGCCGAGGGCAGCTTGGGCGGCGCGGTGGCGGCGCAGGGTGAGGGTGGGGCCGAGCGCGAGTACGGCGGCGCCGGCGATGAACTGCCAACCGGTCAGCAGGTGAGCCAGAGGCGGGCCGGTGCGGGGAAGGATGTCGTCGAGGTTCACGGGGTGTCCTTGGCGGCTGCGGCGCCGGCGGCCTGGGCGGCACGTGCCAGCAGCATCTGGTGCTCCAGGGCGATGGGATCGGGGTCCTCGGTGACCCACTGGCGGAAGGCGTCCCGCTCCGCGGTGGCCTGGCCCCACAGGGTCAACAGCAGTACGGCCAGCGCCGCGGCCTCGGGCTGGGGTGCGGCTTCGGCGGTTGGGACCGGGACGAGCAGGAGGCGCACGTCGTCGCGTCGGGCCAGGTGGGCCACCAGGGCGCGCTGGGACGCGCGCGCACGAGCCAGGTCTCGACGGGCTCGGCGGGCCTCGTGGCGAGCGTGGGCGGCGGTGCGCAGCAACTGCTGGACGGTGTGGCGTGTCAGAAGTCGGATCTTCATGCCGCCTGCGTCCAGCCGGTGTTGCCGCGGTGGGCGGCCACCAGGTCGTCGCGACGCCGGACGGCCGCCTGGACCGCGGCGTTGTTCGCCTCCCGCCGGGTCCGGGGGATGGAGTTGCCCATGTACTGGGCGGCCAGGCTCTGGACGTCCAGCGCAGCTTGAATCCGCGCGCTCCGGGCCCGCTGGATACGGGTGTCCTCGGCCCGTGCGGCGAGCAGGCGGTCGTGCTCGGCCGCCAGGCGGACCCGGAGCCTGTCCTCGGTCAAGCCGCCGCGGACCCCGTGGGCGTCCTCCTGCCGGAGGGCGAGCTCGGCGCAGGCGGCGCGGACCGGGCACCGGGCGCAGTTGGCCCGGGTGGTCGCCGCGCGCCGCCGGCGCCAGTCGTCTTCCGACTCGGCGTCGCCGCGGTAGAAGTCGTCGACGTCGGCAGCGCTGCAGACGGAGAGCCTGAGGGCTCGGCGCAGCTGGGGGGCGCGCAGCTCGCGGGCGACGAGGTTGCCGTCGCGGCCGGCGAGGTAGCCGCCGGCGGCGAGCGCGTCGACCGGGTCGGCCTGGGCGAGGAACCGAGCGATGCGGGTTTCCTCGGCTCGATCATCCGATGCGGGCCGTTGGGCGGTGGCGGGCGGGCTGCCTGCCATGATGCTGGTCATGCGTCGTCATCTCCTGCGAAGGCTTGAGAGGGAGGGGACGGCGCGATCCCGACGGCCTCCGGGGGTGGAGCCCTGGAGGCCGTCCTTCCGTGAGACCGGCGCCGACGGGTGTGGGGGCACGCAGCTGTTCAGCGGCCGCCGCAGTTCGGGTCGTTCGGGACGACGGACATGGCGCCGTACTTGTCGTTGTTGTGGAAGAGCACGTAGATGCCGTCCGCGCCGTGGCACTTCGCGCCGACGTTGGAGAAGCCGTCGGACATCTCGATGATGTCCATCGGTTTCTTGTCGATCTGGCCGGACTTGGGCGCGTCCATGTAGGGCTGCTCGGCCTTGGTGCCGGTCTTGCTGCACGCGCTGGTCCCCAGGGCGATGGAGATGGCGACGGCAACGGCGACGGAGGTGCGGCGGGCGTCCATGCGAGTTCTCCTTGATCCCACCTGAATCAACTGACTTGCTTCAGATGAGTCATAGAATGCACGCGACCGCCGATCACGTCAAGGGAGTCGAGGAGCACATGGGAGAAGAGCGCTGGCGGGTACGGCAAGATGTGCCCATGCCGACCCCAGCCCCTTACGAGCGCACCGCCGCCGCCCTGCGCCGGGACATCCTCGGCGGCACCTTCGCCGCCGGAGAGTTCCTCCCGGGCCAGCGCGAGCTCGCAGAGCGGTACGGCGTCGCCTACAACACCGTGGCCCAGGCCCTGAAGGTGCTCGCCGCAGAGGGCTTGGTGGAGGTCATTCCGCGCAAGGGGAGCGTGGTGCTCGCGCCCGCCCCGCCGCTCGAGATCACCTGGGACCGCGACGCGCACGTACGGCCAACGGTCGGGGGCGGCAGCGCCGACGAGTTGCACGTCGAGACCCTGCAAGCTCCGGAGCACGTCAGCCACGCGCTCGACCTGGAGGCCGGCGCGCAGGTCTTGGCACGGCGTACCGCGCTGTCACACTCCGGTGCGCCATGGGCGGCGCAGACCTTGTTCATCCCGCGGTGGGTCGCCGACGAGGTACGGGTGCTCGGCGTCGCGACGCCGGTCGACGAGGCCGGAGCGCTGGCCGAGCGGGGCCTTGGCGAAACCGGATTCCTCGGTCGCTGGTCGGCCCGGTCGGCCCTCCCGGACGAGGAGCGGCTGTTGCGGTCGGCGCCCGCGCCGGTGCACGTCGTCGAGCGGACCGCGCTGCACGGGCAGCGCCCGGTCGTGTTCGCGGTCACAGCCGTGCGCACCGACAGGGTGTTCATGTCAAGAGCGGGCGGGTCTGGGATATTTGACCCTGAAGAGCCCGGTTCTTGAAGAAGGCTCGACTTGCCAGCCCTCAATCAGCTGTCCACTAACAGGACCGTTGAGGATAGAGTGAACTCCGACTGATTTCGATCAGTCCGTGAACACCTACGCCCTGTCAGCGGCGCGATCGGCGCGCGATCGCCGGTCCCGAGCCTTCTGCCGGGGCGGTCGAGGATCGAGTACGGGGGGTCTTTCGGCGCATGGCGCATCGTCGTTTCTGCAACCGTGCGCGAACACGCCATGAGCCCGCTGCCCATACGCCTCCGGCGTCTGCTGCGCAGCTGGGCGAGGCGTGGGGCCGACGGCCCGGGCACCCCTCGGAGGGGGCGGAGATGTCGTAGCTGATACCCAGGGCGGGCGCCTCTGACGAGGCCACTCCTCGCCCGTTCATCTGTCGGCCTCGGGAGTTTGCGGCTCCCTGACCGGCTCGTCACCGCCCAGCGGGAGTTTGCGGCTCCCCTTGAGCGAGGGCCAGACCTGACGGCCTGGCGTCACTGCCTACCAGCAGCTTGCCCCCCGGAGGGGGGCCAGTCCCTCCTCCGGTGCGTCTTTGCGGGATCGCCGGAGCGGAACGGAGTACATCTTGCAGTACCACACGGCCTCTTGTCAGCTTGGGCTGCTGCCGACGCCCCCAATTTCGGCCTCGTGTCACCCATCTGTGACCCGTTGGGCCCCCGGCGGCGGCCTGTCGGACCCACGACCGCCCGCAGTTGGCCGCGCCCACCGGTCCGGCGGGCGCTGCCCCGTCCGCGAGGGTTCCCGCCGCCCGTGACCGGCTGCGGACAAGAGGGCTACGCCCGCTCGAAGTACCCCCTTGTCCTCCTGGTCACAGGGCTGCGGCTGCCTTCCGCGCTCCGTCGCGTCTCTTCACGCACCCGCCCTTGTGGATGGCCGGCCGGAAAAGTCCCGACCGCGTGTCACACGACTCGGCTCACGCGCACCTGTATGGGCTGACACCCGCAGGCGACCGCGTCGAAGGAACGCACCCTCACTGACAAGCCAGCAGCTCGCCGGCGATCCGCCGGGCTGCCGAGACCCAGCGCAACGGACCCGGCTCACGGGGCCGTTGTGCCAGGAGAAGTGTGCCCAGCGCAGCCCTGCCCAGTAACACCGCGACCACGCGTGCGTTCGTCCCGCCGCCCCGGCCCGACCTCGTCGCGTTGCCGGGCGGCCTCGTAGCCGACGCCTCGGCCACGGCTCCCCTGCAATTGGGACGGCGTATGCGTCAGCGGCTCCGCGCCGCGGTCCACGCGCTGCTCGCCCCCCATCTCTCCGACACCGCCCGGCTGCTGCGCATCGTCACCGCGGCGAAGGCCCGGCATGCCGACGGCTGCGTCACCACGACCCGCGTCCCCGAACTCGCGCGGTGGCTGGGGGTCGGCTGTTCCACGGTCGACAAGGCCCTCGCCGAACTGCGCGGCGCAGGAGCGATGAAAACCTGCGAGCAGCGGGTCCGCGGTGTGGTCGTCGGTCTGACGTGCACGGTGCCCGGACTCACTGCGGCGTCGGTGGCGGGCAGGGACCCGCTCGCCCTGACCCGGGCCGAGCTGGCGACCCTGCTGCGCTTGGTGGAGAAGCTGTTCGCTCCGGGCTGGTTGCACCGGGACGGAAGCCGTACGCCTGCCGGACTGCTCGCCGAGCGAACCGGGCGCGGAGCCGCGACCGATCGGCTGGCCCTGCTGCTGATCGTGCTCGATGCCCGGCCCAGCGGACGGGTGCGGCTGTGCGGCGGAGCTGTCGACACCCGCGTCGGACGCCCGGCAACGACCGTGGCGCGTCTGCTCGGGGCGAGCGCGTATCAGGGGGCGCGGATCCTGGCCCGGCTTCAGCACGCCGGCGTTGTCGTGCTTGAGCGTCGGTCCACCGGGTCCGGATTGGCGGGGCGAGGGGAGATCCGCATCCCGGCGGTCGCAGCCGCGCACAGGTCACCGGCGAGTCCTCCGCACGAGGCCCGTCCCCAGATTGCAGACCACGCTGCTGCGGCAGACAGCGATCAGCGCGCCGAACTCGACAAAGAGCACCAGGTCACACCGGATGCGGTTGTCGAGAGCGAGGAGATCCCAGAGCGCGACGCTGCGGCAGACCTCCACACCCACCACGCCCAGGTGGTTGCTCAAAGAGGTATGGGTGCTGGTGAGTTCTTGGTCTCCGGCGAAGCCGCGTACGGGGTGCCCACCGATGCCGGTGGCGCGCGCGGGGGCGCGACGACCGCTTCGCCTGATCGTCATCAGGCCGAGGCGGGAGCGGACGGGGCCGGGCCCGACGCGCTTCGCGCGGAGAAGGAACTTCTCAGCCCCCACGACGCAAAGGCCGAAGGACCCCTCACAAACCGGCCGGGTGCGGACACGATCGGCCTGCGCAGGCGGCAGCGGATCGCGCTGCGACCGGTACGTCGGCTCGTGGATTCCCTGCCGCCGGGCCAGCGTGCCGTGGCACTTCGCGCGGTGGACGTCGTTCTGCGCAACGTCTCACCCGAGGACCTGGCGGAGCGCCTGAACGCCCGGTTCGCCCTGATGAGCCTGGAGGGACCGGCCGATGACCGGGGGGTGATCCGCGACCCGCTCGCCTGGCTGTTGTCCCAACTGCCGACCATCACGCTGTGCGGAACGTGCGGCGTCCACACCACCACGGGCGCCCCGTCGGCGCACACCGCCAGGTGCGACTGGTGCACCTCAGCCATGTCCGTCAGGGAGGCCGGGATGCGCGCCTGCCCGTGCTGCGGGCGGTCCGCCTACCTCGGGCAGAGCGGGCAGTGCGGTCAGTGCGACCACCGCCAGGACCTCGACGCATCGCAGAACCGGGCAGCCGCCGCGGCCGCCGTCCGCTGCCCGGGCAACCCACAGGCCGTCGATCAGGCCAGGCGCGAGGTGTCCGAGGCGGCGCGCACGGCAGCCCGGGACGCCGCCCGGCGCGGCGCCGGCCCGCTGGTGCAGGACCTCGCCGCCCGCCTTGCGGCCCACCAGACGGCTTCAACCTGGGCCAGCGCCCCCGTCCCCGACGGCCCGGGCGCGGGGCGGTTGCCAGAAGATCAGGGCCAGGACCAGGGGGCCGGTCCAATCCGGTGGGCGTGTGCAAATTCCGGATGCTCGCGCCAGAGCACTGCCGCTGCCCCCGCATCGCGCCTGTGCTCCACCTGCGACCGCCGGCGGCAGCTCCGCAGGGTCCGTGAAGCCCGCCACCTACGTTTCGCCGAGGCTGGCACAGCCACCTGACCCGCGTCCGCGCACCGCGTGCGCG
>NZ_JACEGK010000410.1:0-7211 GCF_056859195.1 Streptomyces sp. NH27 | reverse complement strand
CCACCGCCCCGCGACCCCCTCCCACTCCGGCGGCCACCTGACGATCGAACTGGACGCCGAACTGCACGCCGGGCTCGTCCGGTTGGGCCGCGAGCACGGCGCCAGCGTGTACATGGTGCTGCAGGCCGCCCTGGCATCGCTGCTGGACAAGCTGGGTGCGGGAGACGACATCCCGGTCGGCAGCCTGATCGCCGGCCGGACCGACCAGGCGCTGGACGACCTGGTCGGGTTCTTCGTCAACACCCTGGTGCTCCGCACGGACACCAGTGGCGACCCGTCCTTCGCCGAACTGCTGGTCCGGGTCCGGGAGGGCGCCCTCGGCGCGTACGCGCACCAGGACCTGCCCTTCGAGCACGTTGTCGAGGCCCTCAACCCGTCCCGGTCACCGGCCCATCAGCCGCTGTTCCAGGTACTGCTCGCGCTGCAGAACGTGCCCCGCACCGAGTTCGCGCTGAGCGGTCTGGCCGCCGAGGTCGTCCTGGTGCGGACACCGACGGCCATGTTCGACCTGGGCTTCCACTTGCTGGAGCGCGGCGGCACGGGCGGCCCGGCCGAGGGCATCGTCGGACGGGTCGAGTACAGCACCGACCTGTTCGATGCGGCCACGGTGGAGGCGCTGGTCGCCCGGTGGCTGCGGCTGCTGGCGGCGGTGGTCGCCGATCCGGAGCGTCCGCTGAGCCGGATCGACGTCCTCACCGCCGAGGAGCGGCACGAGCTGCTGGTCGTTCGCAACGACACCGCCCGCCCGGCCCCTGACGCCACCGTGCCCGCGCTGTTCGAGGCGCGGGTCCGGGCGACCCCCGAGGCTCCGGCGGTGCTGTTCGAGGGCACCGCGCTGACCTACCGCGAGCTGAACCGCCGGGCCAACCGCCTGGCCCACGCGCTCATCGCGCGCGGCGTGGGCCCCGAGCAGATCGTCGCCCTGCGGCTGCCGCGCTCGGCCGAGCTGGTGGTCGCCGTCCTCGCGGTGCTCAAGACGGGCGCGGCGTACCTGCCGGTCGACCCGGACTACCCGGCCGCGCGCATCGCGCACATGCTTCAGGACGCACGCCCGGCCGTGGTGCTCGACGACCTCGCGGCCGTCACCCCGGCCGGGGAGCTGCCGGAGCACGATCCGGCCGTTCCCGTGGACACCCGGCACCCGGCCTACGCCATCTACACCTCCGGCTCCACTGGCCGGCCCAAGGCCGTGGTGATGCCCGCCGCCGGACTGCTGAACCTGCTGGCGTGGCACCACCGGACCGTCGGTGGCGAACCCGGCACGCGCACCGCGCAGTTCACCGCGATCAGCTTCGACGTCTCGGTGCAGGAGGTGCTGTCCGCGCTGCTGTACGGCAAGACCCTGGTGGTGCCGACCGAGGAGCAGCGCCGCAGCGCCGAACTGTTCGCCCACTGGCTCGACCGCCACCGGGTCGAGGAGCTGTTCGCGCCGAACCTGGTGGTCGAGGCGCTGACCGAAGCCGCCGAGGAGGCCGGGCTCGACCTGCCGCACCTGCGGCTGGTCGCGCAGGCCGGAGAGGCGATGAGGCTGGGCGCTGCCGTGCGCCGCTTCCAGGCCGGCCGGCCGGGGCGGGTGCTGCACAACCACTACGGGCCGGCCGAAACCCATGTGATCACCGCCTACGCGCTTCCGGCCGACCCCGCCGACTGCCCGCTGCCGGTGCCGATCGGCCGTCCGATCGCGAACTGCCGGGCGTACGTGCTGGATTCGGCACTGCGACCGGTGGCCCCCGGCGTGCTGGGCGAGCTGTACCTGGCCGGAGCGGGTCTGGCTCGCGGTTACCTGAACCGGCCCGGGCTGAGCGCCGGGCGCTTCGTCGCCGACCCGTACGGCCTCGCCGGCACGCGGATGTACCGCACCGGCGACCTGGTGCGCTGGCGCGCCGACGGCGAGCTGGAGTTCGCCGGCAGGATCGACCACCAGGTCAAGGTCCGAGGATTCCGGATCGAGCCGGGCGAGGTCGAGGCCGAGCTGACCGCGCACCCGGGCGTCGCCCAGGTCGCGGTGCTCGCCCGGGAGGACCGGGTCGTCGCGTACGTCGTCACCTCGGACGGGGCCGGGGCGACCGCCGTGACGCTCGCGGCGTACCTGCGCGATCGGGTGCCGGAGTACATGGTGCCGTCCGCGTTCGTGCTGCTGGACGCGCTGCCGTTGACGCCGAACGGGAAGCTGGACCGGGCGGCGCTGCCTGCGCCGGAGCCGGGTACGACCGTCGCCGGCCGGGCGCCGCGCACGCCGCAGGAGCAGGTCCTCTGCGAGCTGTTCGCCGAGGTGCTGGGCCTCGCCCGGGCCGGTGTCGACGAGGACTTCTTCGCGCTGGGCGGGCACTCGCTGCTCGCCACCCGGCTGGTCTCACGAGTCCGGGCGACCCTCGGGGTCGAACTGGAGCTGCGCGCCCTGTTCCGCACCCCGACCCCTGCCGGACTGGCGGCCGGGCTGCACCACGCCGGCACCGCGCGGCAGGCCCTGGTGCCACGGCCCCGCCGCGAACCGATGCCCCTGTCGTTCGCCCAGCGCCGGCTCTGGTTCCTCCAGCAGTTCGGGGCGCCGAGCGCCACCTACCACTTGCCGCTGGCGCTGCGGCTGTCCGGCGACCTCGACCGGGATGCCCTGAGCGCCGCGCTCGTGGACATGGTGGCCCGGCACGAGACCCTGCGCACGGTCTTCCCGCACACCGCCGGAATCCCGCACCAGCGGGTGCTGGACACCGCCGAGGTCGCCGTTCCGCTGACCGTGCGCCCGGCCGGCGAGGCGGAGCTGCCCGCCCTGCTGCGCGAGGCGGCGGTGCGCGGCTTCGACCTGACCTCGGAAGTACCGCTGCGGGCGGAGCTGTTCGCGGTCGCGCCGGACGAGCACGTGCTGCTGCTGGTCATGCACCACATCGTCGGGGACGGCTGGTCCATGGGCCCGCTGGCTCGTGACCTGGCCGCCGCGTACACCACCCGGCAGGGCGGCGGGGCCCCCGCGTGGCCACCGCTCCCGGTGACGTACGGCGACTACACCCTGTGGCAGCACGAGATCCTGGGTGACGAGCAGGACGCCGACAGTGTGTTCGCCCGCCAGGTCGCCTACTGGACGCAGACGCTTGCCGGGTTGCCCGAGCAGCTGCGACTGCCCGCCGACCGGCCGCGCCCGGCCGCCATGTCGTACCGCGGCGACGTGCTGGAACTCCGGATCGACCGGGAACTGCACGTGGCTCTGGTGGAGTTGGCGCGGAGTACCGGGACGAGTCTGTTCATGGTGTTGCAGGCGGCGTTGGCGGCTTTGTACACGCGGTTGGGTGCGGGTACGGACATCGCGATCGGGAGTCCGATCGCGGGGCGTACGGACGAGGCGCTGGACGATCTGGTGGGGTTCTTCGTCAACACTCTGGTGCTGCGTACGGACACGAGCGGTGATCCGAGTTTTGCCGAGTTGCTGGGCCGGGTGCGGGAGACGGCGTTGTCGGCGTACGCGCACCAGGACGTGCCGTTCGAGCACCTGGTGGAGGCACTGAACCCGTCCCGCTCGCTGTCCCACCACCCGCTGTTCCAGACCGGTCTGGTCGTCCAGAACGCGCCCGGTGGCGACTTCGAACTGCCGGGGCTCCAGGTCTCCGGGGTCGCCGTGCCCACCGGGACCGCGCGGCTCGACCTGACCTTCGGGTTCGCGGAGGAGTACGGGCCCGAAGGCGCGCCGGCCGGAATCGGCGGTGCGGTCGAGTACAGCACCGACCTGTTCGACCGCTCGACGGTCGAGGCCCTGGCCGCCCGGTGGACCAGGCTGCTGACCGCGGTCGCCGCCGCACCCGACCGGCCGATCGGCGGGATCGACCTGCTGTCTGCCGAGGAACGCAGCGAGGTGCTGCCCGCCGTCGGGGACGGAGTGGCCGGGGCGAGCCTGCCCGAGCTGTTCGCGGCGCGGGTGGCGGCGGTGCCGGACGCGGTCGCGCTTGTCTGTGGGGGTAGGGAGTTGACGTATCGTCAGCTCGATCTGCGGGCGAACCGGTTCGCGCATGCGCTGATCGCCCGGGGTGTGGGTCCGGAGCAGGTGGTGGCGGTGGCTCTGCCGCGGTCGGTGGAGTCGGTGGTGGCGGTGCTGGGCGTGTTGAAGGCCGGAGCGGCGTATCTGCCGGTGGATCCGGCGTATCCGCGGTCGCGGATCGCGTTCATGCTGGAGGATGCCCGTCCGGCGGTGGTGGTCGACGATGTCGCGATGGTGGTGGAGTCCTCCGGTCGGCCGGACACCGATCCGCAGGTCGTGCTCGATGTCCGGCATCCGGCCTACGTGATCTACACCTCGGGCTCGACCGGCCGCCCCAAGGGCGTCGTCGTGAGCCACGCCGGCGTGTCGGGCCTGGTCGCCGAGCAGGCCGACCGGCTCGGTGTGGCGCCGGGCAGCCGGGTGCTCCAGTTCGCCTCGCCCAGCTTCGACGCGTCCTTCTGGGACCTCTGCGGCGCGCTGCTCACCGGCGCCGCCCTCGTCCTGGCCCCCGCCGAGGCCCCGCTGGAGGCCCTGACGGACCGCCGGTTCTCCGTCACCCACGTGACGCTGCCGCCCTCGGCCCTGGCCGCGCTGGACGGCGCCGAGCTCACGGCGACCACCCTGGTGGTGGCCGGTGAGGCGTGCCCGCCGGAGCTGGTGGAGCGCTGGGCGCCCGGGCGCCGGATGATCAACGCGTACGGCCCGACCGAGACCACGGTGTGCGCGACCATGAGCGACCCGCTGCCGCCGGGGTCCGGCGTGCCGCCGATCGGGCGACCGATCGCGGGCTTCCGGGCATACGTCCTGGACGACCGGTTGCAGCCGGTGCCGCCGGGCGTGGCAGGGGAGCTGTACGTCGCGGGCGCGGGCCTGGCTCGCGGCTACCTGAACCGGCCCGGGCTGAGTGCCGGGCGCTTCGTCGCCGACCCGTACGGCCTCGCCGGCACGCGGATGTACCGCACCGGCGACCTGGTGCGGAGGCGCGCCGACGGGGAGCTGGAGTACGTCGGCCGAGCCGACCAGCAGGTGAAGGTCCGCGGCTTCCGCGTCGAACTCGGCGAGGTCGAGGCGGCCCTGGCCGAGCACCCCGCCGTCGCGCAGGCCGCCGTCGCGGCCAGGGACGACCGGCTCGTCGGCTATGTGGCGACCCGCCCCGACCAGGCCGTCCGTCCCGCGCAACTGGCGGCGCACCTGCGCGAGCGACTGCCGGACTACCTGGTGCCGGCCGTCTTCATGGTGCTGGACGCACTGCCGTTGACGCCGAACGGGAAGCTGGACCGGGCGGCGCTGCCCGCCCCCGAAGCCGTTCCCGCGGGCAGCGGTCGGGCGCCGCGCACGCCGCAGGAGCAGATCCTCGCCGAGCTGTTCGCCGAGGTGCTCGACGTGCCGCGGGTCTCGGTCGACGACGACTTCTTCGACCTGGGAGGCCACTCCCTGCTCGCCACCCGGCTGGCCGCCAGGGTGCGCTCGGTGCTCGGCGTGGAACTCGGCCTGCGCGCACTCTTCCAAGCGCCCACCGTGGCCGGCCTGGCCGAGGCGCTGGCCGAAGCCGGCCGGGCCCGTCCGGCGCTGACCGTGTACGAGCGGCCCCAGGCGGTTCCGCTGTCCTTCGCCCAGCGCCGGCTCTGGTTCCTGCACAGCATGGACGCCGCCGCCGCGACCTACCACATCCCGCTGGCGCTGCGGCTGTCCGGCGACCTCGACCGGCCCGCGCTGGACCAGGCGCTGGCCGACGTGGTGGCCCGGCACGAGAGCCTGCGGACGGTGTTCCCGGAGATCGCCGGCGTTCCCTGCCAGCGCGTGCTGGACCCGGCCGCGGTCCGCCTCCGGGCCCGGCCGACCGAGGTGACGCAGGACGAACTGCCGCAGCGGCTGGCCGGGACCGCCCGGCAGCCGTTCGACCTGTCGACGGAACCGCCGCTGCGGGCGGAGCTGTTCGCGGTCGCGCCGGACGAGCACGTGCTGCTGCTGGTCATGCACCACATCGCCGCTGACGGCTGGTCCACCGGCCCGCTGGCCCGCGACCTGGCCGAGGCGTACGCGGCCCGCTGCGAGGGCCGGACGGCGAACGGGCCGGCCCTGCCGGTGCAGTACGCCGACTACACGCTGTGGCAGCGCGAGCTGCTCGGTGACGCCGCCGACCCGCGGAGCCGGTTCGCCGAGCAACTCGCCTACTGGAAGCGGCAGCTGTCCGACCTGCCGGAGCTGCTCCAGCTGCCTGCCGACCGGCCCCGCCCGGCTGTCGCCGGCTGGCGCGGGGACCATATCGGTTTGGAGCTGGACCGGGAACTGCACGTGGCTCTGGTGGAGTTGTCGCGGCGTACCGGGACGAGTCTGTTCATGGTGCTGCAGGCGGCGTTGGCGGCTTTGTACACGCGGTTGGGTGCGGGTACGGACATCGCGATCGGGAGTCCGATCGCGGGGCGTACGGACGAGGCGCTGGACGATCTGGTGGGGTTCTTCGTCAACACTCTGGTGCTGCGTACGGACACGAGCGGTGATCCGAGTTTTGCCGAGTTGCTGGGCCGGGTGCGGGAGACGGCGTTGTCGGCGTACGCGCACCAGGACGTGCCGTTCGAGCACCTGGTGGAGGCACTGAACCCGTCCCGCTCGCTGTCCCACCACCCGCTGTTCCAGACCATCCTTGCCGTGCAGAACGCGCCGATGGGACGGTTCTCGCTGCCGGGCCTCGATGTCGCCACCTACGCGGTCGCGACCGGAACCGCCAAGTTCGACCTCGGCGTGAGCATGGCCGAACAATTCGGTCCGGACGGGAGCCCGGCCGGAATCGCCGGAACGGTCGAGTACGCCACGGACCTGTTCGACCGCTCGACGATCGCCGCCCTGGTCCGGCGCTGGACGCTCCTGCTGAAGGCCGTCACCGCCGACCCGGAGCAGCCGATCGGCGGGATCGACTTCCTCGACGCCGACGAGAGGCACCGGCTGCTGGAGCGGGACAACGCGACCGCCAGGGACGTGGGCGCCGTCCCGGTGCCGCGGGCCTTCGCGGCGCGGGTGGCGGCGGTGCCGGACGCGGTCGCGCTTGTCTGTGGGGGTAGGGAGTTGACGTATCGTCAGCTCGATCTGCGGGCGAACCGGTTCGCGCATGCGCTGATCGCCCGGGGTGTGGGTCCGGAGCAGGTGGTGGCGGTGGCTCTGCCGCGGTCGGTGGAGTCGGTGGTGGCGGTGCTGGGCGTGTTGAAGGCCGGAGCGGCGTATCTGCCGGTGGATCCGGCGTATCCGCGGT
>NZ_JACEGK010000409.1:0-7226 GCF_056859195.1 Streptomyces sp. NH27 | reverse complement strand
GTACTGGTCGAATCGCGCCGAGGGTAATGGCCGCGAAAGCGGAGTCGGCTGGTCCTCTGGACAATCCGGCGCGCGCGAATAGGATCAATTTGCTGTAGGGCTGCCAGGGCAGGCGTGACTTTTATTCGCGTGCGTTACCTCCTGGGGGGAAGGTTCCGCGTGGCACGATGCCGGGAGGCAGATGGGCGGTCGTTCTTATGCGGCCGTGAGCGTGGCCATGACCGCGATGGATTCATCAGGCACTCTTCGGCCGTCCGCGTCGATGACCTCGCCGGACTTATAAGTCGTCAGGTTCAGCACCGGGGTACGGGGCGCGGCGGGACCGTGCGCGCCGTATCGGTAGCCCTTCTTGGCGGCGCGGGCGATGAGTCCGTCCAGGACCGCTGGGGTGGTGCCGCGTCGGATGGTCATGACGCCGAGCGTGTACGGCCCGGTGAACTCCCCGCCGACCAGCCACGTCGCCACCAGGCGGCCCCGATAGGCACCGAGCCGGTGCATGGCCCAGCCCAGGCGGGCCTGCATCGTCACCCGCGCCACCCACCATGTGAAGGGCCGGGCGTGGGGCGGCGGCGTGATGTCGACCCCCGACCTCGCCAGATGAATGCGGGTCGCCGTGTTCGGGGCCTTGGAGAAACCCGCGCCGTCCTCCGATTCGGTCATCCCGGTCCTGATGTCCACCGCGACGCCGACCCATCCCTCCGGGACGGCGAATCCCCTCAGCTCCCCGGGCGAGGCCAGGGCGAAGACCAGATCCGGCAGGTGCCGGACCCGCTCGTACCGGTAAAAGGAGCGCGGGGCCATAGTCACGGGGGCTGGCCACGGACGGTTGTCACGTACGTAGCCGAGAGCCCGCGCGTTGCCGTCGAGAGTCCCCAGCACCTCCTCCGGACGTCCCGGGCGGATCATCACCACCCACTGCGTGTACTGATCGGTGATACCGCTCGTCGGGCTCAGCCGGTCGGTGACGACGACCCCGTCCCTTGCGCCGAGCGCGTCGGCCACCGCGCACAGCATGGCCTGGAAGGCCAGCTTCCTACGTCTCGGCGGGATCACCGGGCGCAGCACCCGGCCCAACCCCACGTGCTGACGCAACCGCCGTACCCGCCGCATCGCGCCGCCCCCTTTGCACCGTCAACAAAAAACCACGTGGGAGAGACATGAACACCAGACGCACACTCAAGGGACGAACCCCGGCAGCAGGGATGATGCTCCTGTCACTGACGGGCTTGGCCCTTGTGCAGACGCCGACCGCTCACGCCGCTTCGGCCGGTTCCGACCACGAGTGCCACTCAGGCCACGTTATCGTCCGCAGCGGCGACGAAACAGGCCGCCGCTGGCACCTGCGAGCCCTACGCCATACTCGGAACGCGCGGCTCCGGGCAGCCGTCCACCGGGGCGTCCCGCGGCTTCGGCGATCAAGTCGTGGCGTTCGTCGACAGCTTCACCAGTGCAAAGGGGCTGACTACAGCCACCACAGTGCAGTGGCCCAATCCGTACCCCGCTGTCCCCGTGGCCGGCGCCTCCGGCATCCCCAACGCCGTCAGTGCCAGCCTCGGATGGGGCACCTACACCAATTCCGTACAGGCAGGACAGGACGCTCTCACCAATGAGATCAACTCGATCGAGAGCGCGTGCGGAAGCTCCACGACGATCATTCTGGCCGGCTACAGCCAAGGAGCGCAGGTCACCGGAAACGTCTACCAGGCTCTTGATTCCTCGCACTTGGCCCATATAGGCGGCGTGGCCCTGTTCGGCGACCCACTATTCAACCCCAGCTCGCAGTCGGCGCGGGGTGATTTCTCCTCAGGACGCAGGGGAGCCCTCGCGCACCCCGCGAGCAGGACCAGGCCGGAATTCCCAAACCCACAGAAAGTGGTGTCCTACTGCCACGGCAACGACCCGATCTGCCAGGGCTTCTTCAGCTTCAGTCCCTTCGGCCTTACCGCCTCGATGGACGGCCATCTCAACTACCAGAACACCGGCGATGCCAACAACTCGACGCCGTACACGACCCAGGCGGCCCAAGCCCTCGCGGCCATCGCTCCGCTTTCTCTACCCGCCGGGCATCCGGCCGAGGCGGCGACACCGGCCGCTTCGGGAACGCCGTCCCCTCCGACGAATGCCTCGGTGACGCTCACCAACCCCGGGGACCAAGTGGACGCGGTCATCTCCTGGAGCGCGCCCGCATCGGGGCCCGCGGTCCAGGGGTACGAAATCTACGGTACGAACGGCGTCCTGCTGGATGACATCGTGAGCAGCGGGTCGGGGTCGGTCACGCTCCCGTTCATTGAGCTCCCAGCCGCTATCGACATTCAGTCGGTCAACTCGGCCGGAGAAGGCGGGATACTCACCTACACGTTCGCCAGCTCCGAGCCCGACACGGTACTCACGCTGAACGGCCCGGCCGTCTCGAACAGCTCGGTCGGCGACATGGACTTCTCCTTCTACGCAACCGCGGGCCAGACGATCTCCATCAACGCCACCTTGCCCGCCGGCGACCCGATCGGGTACCTCCTGGTCAATCCGACCGGAGACTACGTCGTGCCGAGCACCAATGTGACCGGCACCGGTACCTCGCAGAGACTGATCAGCTCGTACGCGATCCCAGCAGCCGGCGTCTACACGCTCTACGTTTCTTCCCAGGCCGGAACGGTCACCGTCCAAGCGACCACGACCTAGCACTACAGGGCGACTTACTCGTCGACGCAGGTCAGACTGTCCTCCACTGGCATTCTCAGCTGACGGCCCACCACGTTGGCTGGTTGTCCGGGGGCTCCGCTGACCATCGGGGATTCCCCACGACCAAGGACCTCGGAGAGCCCGCCAGGACCGGGTCCGGGCTTCCCCGTTGGGGGTCCGGACCCGGCCGTGTGTGCCGCCGTGTACGCCTCGCTGACGCGGGATGGCAACGGGTCCGGCGCTGACACCAGCCCGCCACACGGGCGTACAGCGGCTCCGCCGGGCTGCTCAGCGGGGCCGCCCGCTCCTGCCGGGCAGGATCCGTCGCGGCGGCCGGATGCCGGACGCCGGGACGTCAACCACCAGGCCACTTCCCCGAGGTACCCGGTCCGCAGTTCCGGTCGCTCTCTTCTTCACCAGCGCTGAGGACAAGGACAGGGATACAGAGGGGAAGCCAGCGCGGGCGAGCAGCGCGGCAGACATCATTACCGCAGGTCAGAGCCGGTTTTCGGGACGGCCTTGACGAAGCGGTGCGAGGTGACCAGGGCTGGACGGGCCTTGACGTCGGCACTACGCTCCAGGACCTCCCCCGAGCGGATACGAAGGCTGGAGCGCACCCCACCTCACCCGGGTCAGCGGCGAAGCCATGGCGAGCGACCCGGACGGTTACGGCCCGGTCCGCCCGTCTCCCCCTCCACCCGTCGCCCCACCGCATGCGGCCCGCAGCAACAGGCAACCGGCGACGCCCGCTCCAGCGCCGCTCCGAACCCGTACTGAAAGCATGAAACCCTCACCCACTGCGGCCACCCCTTGTCCCCGGAGCACGGCCAAACACTAGTCAGCCACTCCCATGCAGCGGGGGAACCTCACCCCCACAGCACGTGACCAGGCAAGCAACAAGCGAACCCGGCTGACACGCAACCGCTGCCACCAACACGGCCACCCACATTCAGTCCGCCGCGTGCTCCTGCCACACCCCGTACACCGCCGCCCCGAAGAAGCCCGGACCGAACCCTGCGACCAGGCCCGGCGCGCCGTGGGCCGGCGGGTCGGCATGCTGCCGGCGCAGCACATCCAGCACCGCCGGGCCGCCGGGCCGCCGGGCCGCCGGGATTACCCTGCTCCCGCAAGGACTCCCAGGTGTGCCGCAGGTCCGGCGCGTCCGGCAGGCCGCGGGCCTGCGACTCGATGATCCGCGGCCCGCCCGGGTGCGCCGCCATCCACACCGGCCACGCCGCCGGCGGCTGCGCCTTCAACTGTTCCACCAGATCGGGCATGCACGCGGCCACCGCCCGCAACGCGGCCGGCGTCGACGCGAAGCGCTGCCCCTCGGACTCGGGTTCCATCCAATAGCAGTCGCGGCTGTCCGGCAGCAGGTACGTCCACCGGTCATCGATCCGCAGGCCCGGCCCGCGCCAGGTCGAGGTCACCACCACCGCCCCGGCGGCGTCCCCGAACAGCCCGGAATACATGGCCGCGACGATCGCCGGCTCAGCCGGCCGATAGCCACCGGACAACGCCTCGCTCACCACCAGCAGGACCCGCCGCCCCGGCCGCGCCGCCACCAACTCCGCCGCCAGCGCCAACCCCCACGCTCCCCCGGTACAGCCCACCTGCGTCACCGGCACGTGCAGCACATCCGGCCGCAACCCCAACGCGGCCGCCAGATGCACCCCCAGACCCGGCATCGCGATCCCCCTGGAGTGCACCGGGATCAGGCAGTCCACCTCGCCCGCCTCCAACCGGGCGTTGTGCAACGCTCCCCGCGCCGCCTCCTCCCCCAGCCGGTACACCGCATCGACCGTCCAGGCATTGCGGGCCTCGATCCCCTGCGGCCGGGCCACCTCCTCCAACGGCAGCGACCACCACCGCTGATCCACCCGCAAGGACCGCACGATCCGCAACGCAGCCGCCAGTCCCGGCCGCCCCTCCTGCGCCCGAGCAATATCGGCCAGCACGGCACTGGTTGACACCCGATACTCCGGCAACACCACCACAGGACACCCCACATACGCCGCCATAGCCACTCCTCAACTCACTTACCGTCATGAAGCGCCTATTCCACACCGGGCAGGTCCGTCCCTCCGCAACAGCGATAGCCCGCCCGGCCGCACCTGTCCCTCAAAAGAAGGGAATGAACCTCCACACCGAACACACCCGAATCCCGCCACCACAAAAACACGCAACTACCCCCCTCCCCCCAGCAGGTGACCACACACCCAAACGATCCAGGACCACAACAGTCCACCAACCCCTACACGACACCACCCCGAAGACCGAGGCCGCGACCGCGACCGCGGCCGATAAGACAACCACCAACACAACCACCACAACGCCACCGCCAACACCCACCACACGGGCCCCACACCAGAACCGCCAAGAACACCCACCGCCATCCCACCACCAACACCAGATGAGACGCCGCCGGGAACCACACCAAACCCGTGAACGCCAAACCCGACCACGGATCTCTACCCCGGCACTTCCTCCGGCCTCCGTCGAGCGGCTGCGGTGAGCTGGTCGGCGAGGTCGCCGAGGGCATGGCGTAGTTCGTCGGGGTGGTGGATGGTGAAAGGCCATTCCAGGGAAGCGAGCAAGTGGGCCATGCCGTTCAGCCGTTCCACCCGTGCGTGCATGAGGACACCGGCGGGCCGGGCGGTGAGGATCACCGCTGAGCGGGGCAGCCGGCGGGCGATCTCGTCGAGGGGGCCGTGGATCGTCACCTCGACCCGCCAACGGTAGGGCGCCTGCGCCAGGGTCGAGGTCAGGTGGGCGACGGGGTCGAAGCCACCCGGGACGGTGAAGCGGCGGGTCCGGGAGACGACGGAAGTGATCCGGTCGATGCGGAAAGTCCGCAGGCTGTCGCGGAGATGGTCGTGACCGACGACGTACCAGCGGCCGGTGTGGAAGACCACACCGTAGGGGTCGACATCGCGTTCGGTGTGCTCCCGGCGCCAGGATCGGTGACTGATGCCGACGCCCGTACCGGCACGGGACGCCTGGGCCAGGGCCAGCAGAACACCGGTTCCCGGCGCCTGCCCGATGACGGCGTCGGCGGTGAAGGACAAGGTCTCCCGCATGGCGGCGAGCGGTTCACGCACGGCGTGCGGGAGCACCCGCTCGATCTTGGCCAGAGCACCCGCAGTAGCCGGTGCGGCCGTGCCCATGCCCAGACGTTCCGCGGCAAGCAGGCCCAGGACAACAGCCAGCGCCTCGTCATTGGTGAGAACCAGGGGAGGCATCCGGTAGCCCCGAGCCAACCGGTAGCCGCCGTAGCGGCCGCGTTCGGCCTCCACGGGGATGCCCAGATCCCGCAGATGGGACACATACCGGCGCACCGTACGCACGTCGGTGTCCAGACGATCGGCCAGTTCCGCCCCGCCGAGCCGGGCATGGGACTGGAGGAGTTCCAACAAGGTCAGCACACGGGTGAGGGGATGCGACATGGATCACTCAGCATTTCAGGGCGGAATCTGTCCTGTATCGACTCTACGCTCCTTCGCAGCACCTCACTTCAGGGAGATCACATGGCCACGTTCGTACTCGTTCCCGGCGCCTGGCTCGGGGCCTGGGCCTGGGAAGACACCGCCCGCGTACTACGGGAGCGGGGCCACGCAGCGCTGCCACTGACACTGACGGGCCTGACCGGACCCGACGACCAGGACGGCCCCCGGACAGACCTGGACACGCACATCGCGGACATCACCGGATACGTCGAACGCAACGACCTGCACGACGTCACACTGGTCGCGCACAGCTACGCCGCCGCCCCGGTCACCGGAGCCGCCGGACGCCTCGGCGACCGGCTGGAACGCGTGGTCTACGTGGACAGCGCCCCGTTCACCACAGGCATGCGCATGCTCGACCTGATGCCGCCCCAAGCAGCGGACCACATGCGCCACCAGGTCGCCGCTTCCGGCGACGGGTGGCGGCTGCCGATACCGCCCTTCGACGTCCTGGGCCTGTCCAACAGCCTCGACGGGCTCGATGAGGGCCAGCGGGACGTGCTACGTGCGCGCGCCAACCCCCAGCCATTCGGCACCTACACCCAGCGTCTGACCAGCCCGACCGAACCCGGGGCCGGCGTGGACCGTGTCCTGATCGCCTGCCACGACTTCACCGGCCTACTGGATGCCGGAATACCGATGCTGGCCTTCCTCAACCAGCCGCCGTGGCGACGCTTCGACCTGCCCACCGGACACTGGCCGATGCTGTCCGCACCCACCAAACTCGCCAACACCCTCGACACCGCCACCTCCTGACCACCCCGAATCACACAGACACGTCCATACTCGACCACGAGAGCGTCCGCAGACCACAGAGCCACGCAACAGGCAACAGGCCCCCGCCCACGCCCCGGCCGTGCGGAGCACCCGAGTCCCCTGCCGAAGCGGTCGGCGGCCGGGCTTCCCCAACGCCTGGTTCGGCGATGAGACACACGACCCTGTCCGCACCCCGGGTCCCGTTCTCTACCGTGCGGGCGACCTCACCGCTGCGATGCGTATCCCGTCCTGAGCAGCCAGTTGCACGACGGCCCGCCCTCCACC
>NZ_JACEGK010000408.1:0-7241 GCF_056859195.1 Streptomyces sp. NH27 | reverse complement strand
GTTGTCAGTCGCTGAGGCGCTCGCCGGTGGAGGTGGCGAACACGTGGCTCTCGCCCGGGCGCGGCACGACGTGCAGCACGGAGCCCTTCTCCGGGATCTCGCGGCCGCCGACGCGGAGCACCAGGTCCTTGTGCTCGCCGTTGACCTCGGCGGAGCCGTACACGTAACCGTCGGCGCCGAGTTCCTCGACGACGTTGACGGTCACGGCCAGGCCCTCGGGGCCCTCCTTCGACAGGCCGGAGGCCGCGCCGGAGGTGACGTCGAAGTGCTCGGGGCGGACGCCGACGGTGACCGTCTTGTCGCCCTTGTCAGCCGCGGCCTTCACCGCGTCGCGCGCCACGTTCACCACGGTGTTGCCGAACTTCACGCCGCCGTCGGTGATCGGCACCTCGACCAGGTTCATTGCCGGGGAGCCGATGAAGCCCGCGACGAAGAGGTTGGCCGGGCGGTCGTACATGTTGCGGGGGCTGTCGACCTGCTGGAGCAGACCGTCCTTGAGCACCGCCACGCGGTCGCCCATCGTCATGGCCTCGACCTGGTCGTGGGTGACGTAGACGGTGGTGACGCCCAGGCGGCGCTGGAGGCTGGCGATCTGGGTACGGGTCTGCACACGCAGCTTCGCGTCGAGGTTCGACAGCGGCTCGTCCATGAGGAAGACCTGCGGCTCACGCACGATCGCGCGGCCCATCGCGACACGCTGCCGCTGACCACCGGAGAGCGCCTTGGGCTTGCGCGCCAGGTAGTCGGTGAGGTCGAGGATCTTCGCGGCCTCTTCCACCCGCTTGCGGATGTCAGCCTTGTTGATGCCCGCGATCTTCAGGGCGAAGCCCATGTTGTCCGCGACGGTCATGTGCGGGTACAGCGCGTAGTTCTGGAACACCATCGCGATGTCCCGGTCCTTCGGCGGCAGGTGCGTGACGTCGCGCTCACCGATGCGGATGGCGCCGGCGTTGACGTCCTCCAGCCCCGCGAGCATGCGGAGCGAGGTCGACTTGCCGCAGCCGGACGGGCCGACCAGCACCAGGAACTCGCCGTCCCCGACCTCGATCTCGAGCCCGTCGACCGCGGGCTTGTCGCCGCCCGGGTAGATCCGGGTCGCCTTGTCGAACGTGACAGTTGCCATGACTGTTCACAGTCCCTTCACCGGCAGGAACGTGCCGGACGATCCGAGTAAAGGAAGCTTCCGGAGCAGCTCCGGAGGTGTTCCGCGAAATCGAACGGCCCGCCTCGTCAGCGGGCCCACCGTGACGCTACCTGCCGTTTTCCCTCTTGTCACCAGCCCCCGGGGCAAGATTTTCGCCACACCCGCACACCCCCGGGCCGGTACACTGACCTCCGCGCCTCCTTAGCTCAGTTGGCCAGAGCGACGCTCTTGTAAAGCGTAGGTCGTCGGTTCGAACCCGACAGGGGGCTCCACCCGAACCCCAGCTCAGATCGCTCTGAGCTGGGGTTTTGTGGTCAACGGATGCGGCGGCGGCGCCGTGCGCGGGCGGCTTTGGTGTCGGCGGTCTCAGTTTTGGTCTCAGCCTTCGTGGCCTTCACAGGTTTCGAAGCAACAGCCCTGTACCGGGACGAGGCGCGTGAACCGGTCAAGACGGTGCGCCGCGCCACGTTCGCCTCCCTCACCGTCATCGTCTTGATCCAAATGTTCGTCACCTGGGCGATCGTGCAGGCGTCCGGCGGGTCCGCCCGCGACGTGGCCGCCGGGCCCAGGCCGCTGCCAGCCGGGTTCCACGCCTCCTTCTTCTTGCAGGTGATGGACGAGGTTCAGCGGACACCGGTCTGCGCAGGCGCAGTCTCCCGCGCCGGCATCGCCGATCCTTGTGGGCTGTTGATCGATGGCGGAGCCGGGATGCGAGTCACGCTCGGCGCGGGCAACTGCCGTTCCTGGTAGGTGTGTTGCCATGCGGCGCCTCAACCTCGGTCGTAGGTGCTGGGTGGTTGAGGCGTGGTGCTGACCATGACACCGTCCGCGGATGGATACGCGAGAGAGGGCGTCTTGGGACGCGGAGTATCGAAGTGGCCGCTACGAAGACGAACCGCCGGTCGGTTTCGTCGACGACATCGTGGAAGCAGCACAGGGCCTTCCCCCCGACGCGCAGGGCCTCTACGTGGGATGCGGCAATGTCCGCAACTATCTGCCCCTGCGCGCCGCGGGACTGAACCTCACGGGCCGGACATCTCCGACGTAGCTCTTGCCTCACTGGCCGAACGCTCCCCTGCGGATGCGCCGCACCTCTTTCACGGAGGCGTCACAGATCTCCCCGAGGATCAGATGTTTCACCTGGTCATCGGCATCCAGGTCTTCCAGCACGGCGACCGCGCCACAGCGCACGTGCACCTGCGTGCCGCCCTTGACCGCGTAAGGGTGGGCGGCTTGTTCTGCGTCCGCGTCAATGCCGTCGGCACCGATGTCCACCCCGAGCACGTGGTCACCGAGGAAGCGCCTGACGGTGGTTACACCGTCAGGTATCTGAAGGGTTCCAAGCAGGGCCTGGATATCCATTTCTTCAGCCTGCCCGAACTCACCGCGCTGCTGCCGGATGCGTTCAGGCCGGTTCTCGCGCCCCGCATTCATCAGACCCACCGCGGTACAGAATCCCTTGGACATTGGTCCCAGTGGGAGGCGATCTACCGCCGGACCGGCTGAGCGCCGGCAAAGTCAGCACCTACGGCAAGGCGATGCCTGCTGCCGGTCGTCGCGGTCACCGTGGCGAACAACGGCGACCGTGAGGCCGCCGTGCCACTGCTGGAACGGCTGCGGGCCGCGTAGCGAACAATTACTCCTTCGTCGGCGCCGCCGGGATTCGGCCCTCGACCCGCTCCTTCTCCCACCCTCCACGTGCCGGTCGGTCTCATTCCCGCCGCTGCGCAATGAGTTCGGGATGGCGATGGGCGACATCCGCGCGGATGAAGCCCATGCCACCCCGTTCTCCGGTGGATCGGTGGATTGGTGGATGCGTTGCAGAGTGCCTGGTGGCCGGTGGTGAATCCCGGGCCGACCGCGGTTAGTGCGCCTTTTCGTATGCTTCCCGGACCGTCGCGGATACCCGGCCGCGGTCGTTGACCTCGTAGCCCTGCTCCTTGGCCCACGCCCTGATCGCGGCCGAGTCGTCGCTCTTCGTGGACCGGGCTGCTGGTACTCGGGTCCGACGGTTCCTGCTGGACGAGCCGTCGCGGACGCGTCGTGCTCCCTCGGCGCCGAGGAAGGGGGTCAGGGCCTCCATGAGCTTGTCGTGGCTGTCCGGAGTGAGGTCGATCTCCACTCCCGCGCCGTTGATCAGAATTGTGTACGTGTCGATCTCTGTGGACTCTTCACCGGTGAGATCGTCGGTGTAAAGAGTCACTACCTTCTGTGCCATGCGGGGGACGATATGACCTCGACCCGGATCCTGGGTAGTCGCCCCTACCGCGGCGGTCCGTCAGGAGCTCTCCGCGGGCGGTCCGGCCCGACCTGACGGGTGACTTTCCGCTGTTGCCCCAGCTCCCTGTGGTGTGCCATGGCGACGATGTGCGAAGGGCGAGTGGCGGGGCCGAGCCGAGCGGCGCGGCGGACTAGGGTGGAGGCTTCCCCCGCGATCGTCCTGGAGGTGCCCGCCCGGTGGCCGACAGCTTTGTTCACCTGCACAATCACACCGAGTACTCGATGCTCGACGGTGCCCAGCGTTTGAAGCCGATGTTCACCGAGGTGGCGCGGCAGGGGATGCCTGCGATCGCCATGAGTGACCACGGGAACATGTTCGGTGCGTACGAGTTCCAGCAGGTCGCCAAGGGCTTCGATGCGGTGAAGCCGATCATCGGCATCGAGGCGTACGTGGCGCCGTCGCACCGGCGGTACAAGAAGCAGGAGTTCTGGGGGCCCGGCGGGCAGCGGGCGATGTCGGACGACGGCGAGGGAAGCAAGGACGTCTCCGGCGGTGGCCGCTTCACCCACATGACGATGTGGGCGCAGAACGTCCAGGGCCTGCGAAATCTGTTCTACCTGTCGACGGAGGCCAGCTACACGGGGCAGTTCCCCGCGGGCAAGCCGCGGATGGACATGGAGCTGATCTCCGAGCACTCGGCCGGGATCATCGGCACCACGGGCTGCCCGTCGGGTGCCATCCAGACGCGGCTGCGGCTGAACCAGTACGACGAGGCGCGGAAGGTCGCGGCCGACTACCAGGACATCCTCGGCAAGGAGAACTACTTCCTTGAGCTGATGGACCACGGCCTGGACCTGGAGCGCAACGTACGGGACGACCTGCTGCGGCTGGCGAAGGACCTGAACATCCCGCTGCTGGCGACCAACGACGCGCACTACGTGCTGGAGGAGCACGCCGACGCGCACGACAACCTGCTGTGCATCGGGGTCGGCAAGAACAAGGACGACCCGAACCGCTTCAAGTTCAACGGCACCGGCTACTACCTCAAGACCGCCGCGCAGATGCGGGAGTTGTTCAGGGAGCTGCCGGAGGCGTGCGACAACACGCTGCTGATCGCGGAGCGGATCGAGGCGTACGACGAGGTCTTCGACCTCGAGGACGAGATGCCGCAGTACCCGGACGTGCCCGAGGGCGAGAACCAGGAGTCGTGGCTGCGCAAGGAGGTCGTCAAGGGCCTGGCCATGCGCTACGGCAGCCCGATTCCCGCGGAGGTGACGGAGCGCTTCGAGACCGAGATGAAGGTCATCGGTCCGATGGGCTTCTCCTCCTACTTCCTCGTGGTCGCCGACATCTGCCGGCACGCGCGGGACAACAAGATCCCGGTCGGTCCCGGCCGTGGATCGGCGACCGGCTCGATCGTGGCGTACGCGACGAGGATCACGGAACTGTGCCCGCTGGAGCACGGTCTGCTCTTCGAGCGGTTCCTGAACCCCGAGCGCATCAACCCGCCGGATGTCGACCTCGACTTCGACGACCGCAAGCGGGACCAGATGGTCGCCTACGTGGTGGAGAAGTACGGCGACGAGTACACCGCGCTGGTCAACACGTTCGGCAAGCTGAAGGCCAAGAACGCGATCAAGGACACGTCGCGGATTCTCGGGTACCCCTTCGCGCACGGCGAGCGGATCACCAAGGCGCTGCCGGCCGACGTGATGGGCAAGAGCATCCCGATCGACGGCGTCTTCAACCCCGAGCACCCGCGGTACGGCGAGGCCGGCGAGATCCGGACGCTCTACCAGAACGAGCCCGACGTCAAGAAGGTGGTGGACAGCGCCAAGGGCGTCGAGGGGCTGATCCGCAACACCGGTGTGCACGCGGCCGCGGTCATCCTGTCGAAGACCAAGCTGACCAACCGCATTCCGCTGCACATGCGCAAGGACGGCACGAAGATCACGGGGTTCGACTACCCGTCGTGCGAGTCCATGGGCCTGGTCAAGATGGACTTCCTGGGGCTGCGGAACCTGGGCGTGATCGACCAGGCGATCCAGAACGTCCGCGAGAACCGCGGCGTCGACCTGAGCACCGAGAACATCCCGCTGGACGACAAGAACACCTACGCGCTGCTCGCCCGCGGCGACACCTTCGGCGTGTTCCAGCTCGACGGCGGCGGCATGCGGACCCTGCTCAAGGCGATGGAGCCGAGCCGGTTCGAGGACATCGCGGCGGCCCTGGCGCTGTACCGGCCGGGCCCGATGGCGGCCAACGCGCACATGAACTACGCCAGCCGCAAGACCGGCCGGCAGGCCGTCGACCCGATCCACCCGGAGTTGAAGGACGCGCTGGAGCCGATCCTCGGCAACACCTTCCACCTGCTGATCTACCAAGAGCAGATCATGGCCATCGCCCGGCAGCTGGCCAACTACACCCTCGGTGGCGCCGACCTGCTGCGCCGTGCGATGGGCAAGAAGAAGCCCGAGGTGCTGGCCGCCGAGTGGGAGAAGTTCCACGGCGGCATGCGGGACAACGGGTACTCCGAGGAGTCCATCAAGGCGCTGTGGGACGTCATGCTCCCGTTCTCCGGGTACGCGTTCAACAAGTCGCACACCGCCGGCTACGGGCTGGTGTCGTTCTGGACGGCTTATCTCAAGGCCAACTACCCGGCCGAGTACATGGCGGCGCTGCTCACCTCGGTCGGGGACGACAAGGACAAGGCGGCCATCTACCTCGCCGACGCGCGCAAGAGCGGCGTCAACGTCCTGGCACCCGATGTGAACGCCTCCGTCGCGGAGTTCACCGCCGTTGGCGAGGACGTCCGTTTCGGTCTGAAGTCCGTGCGGAACGTCGGCGAGGGCGTCATCGAGGCGCTGATCGCGGCGCGCAAGTCGCAGGGCCTGTTCACCTCGTTCGCCGACTTCCTGGACAAGGTGAGCATTCCCGTCCTGAACAAGCGGGCCATCGAATCATTGATCAAAGCCGGCGCGTTCGACTCGCTGGGCCACACCCGGATGGGCTTGTCCGCCGTTTTCGAGGACGCGGTCGACGCGATCGTCCCGGTCAAGAAGGCCGAGGCGTACGGCCAGGACGACCTTTTCGCGAGCATGGGCGGGCCCGACGAGAACGTCCAGACCTTCGGGCTGGACTTCGCCATCCCCGAGAGCGAGTGGCCGCGCAAGCAACTCCTCGCCATCGAACGGGACATGCTGGGCCTGTACGTGTCGGCGCACCCGCTGGACGGCACGGAGCACATCCTCGCGCGCAACCGCGACACCACCCTCGCCGAGTTGCTGGCCTCCGGCCAGGAACGGCCGGTGAAGGTCGCGGGGCTCATCACCGGTGTCGACCGCAAGATGACCAAGCAGGGCAACGCCTGGGCCGCGGTCACGTTCGCGGACCGTGACGCGAGTATCGAGGTGTGCTTCTTCCCCGCGACCTACCAGCTCGTGGGGCACGCGCTCATCCCCGACAGCGTCGTCTCGATCAGCGGCCGGGCGCAGGACCGCGACGGCACGATGAACATCATCGGTTCGGAGCTGGCGGAGCTGGACGTGTCCTCCGCGGAGAGCGGCGGCAAGCCGCCGGTGCAACTGGCCTTCCGCGAGCACAAGATCCTGCGGAACGACGCCATCAACGAACTGCGGCGCATCCTGTCCGCCCACCCCGGCGAGAGCCCGGTACGGGCGAAGGTCTCCGGCCCGCAGAAGACCACGGTGTACGAGCTGGGATTCCTCGTCGACCCCACCACGGTCGCCTCGGAGATCAAGGTCTCCTTCGGCGCCGAAGTCTGGCTCGGCGTCGCCTGAGCGGGGACGCGAGCGTCGCCTGAGCAGGGACGCGAGCGGGATCTTCGTCGGCCCGGCCGAGCGCACCGCCCTGCCC
>NZ_JACEGK010000407.1:0-7252 GCF_056859195.1 Streptomyces sp. NH27 | reverse complement strand
GGGCGACGACGGCTGTGGCCAGGCGCGAGGTGGGAGCCCGTATGCAGGACCAGACGATCGGCGGCTACCTGGAACGGCTCGCGGCCCGCGAACCGGCACCCGGCGGCGGGGCGGCAGCCGCCCTGCACGCGGCGCAGGGCGCGGCGCTGCTCGCGATGGTGGCCCGCTACACCACCGGCGAGAAGTACGCCGCACATGCCGCGCAGGTCGCCGCGATCACCACGGCGGCCGACGAACTTCGGTTGCGGGCACTGGAGTTGGCGCAGGAGGACGCGCGGGCGTTCACCGCCGTCACCGACGCGTACAAGTTGCCGCGGGCCGAGGCCGAGCAGAAGGCGGCCCGGTCCCGGGCGATCGCCGACGCGCTCGCGGGCGCCGCCCGGCCGCCGGCCGACGTGATCGCCGTCGCCGCCCGGGTGGTCGAACTCGCCGAGGAACTGCTGCCGTTCGGCAACCCGAACGTCGTGACCGACGTCGCCGCCGCCACCGAGGCCGCGCGCGCCGCGGCCACCACCGCCCGGGTGAACGTGGAGATCAACCTCGGCGGCATCAAGGACGAGGCGCTACGGGCCGAACTCACCGCCGTCATCGACGGAGTCGACCGGCTCGCCAGCCGCGCCCAGGCCGTGACCGAGGCCGTACGCAAGGAGATCGCCCGATGAGCGCCGCACCTGCGGCGAACCTGGACGGCCGCCCGTGCGCCGCCGAGATCCGGGCCGAAGTCGCCCTTGCCGCAGCGGAATTGGCGGCAGGCGGCGGCCGGCCTCGGCTGGCCGTGGTGGTCGCCACCGAGGACGAGTCGACCGCCTGGTACGTGCGCTCCATCGCGCGCGCCGCCGAGAGAGCCGGGCTCGCCTGCGACCTCGTGACGCTGCCCGCCGACAGCGAACCCCGGCTCATCCGCGAGGAGTTGGAGCGGCTGAGCGCGGACCGGTCCGTGCACGGCGTCATCCTCCAGACCCCGCTGCCCAAGGGCGCGGTCGCCGCCGAGCTGGCCGCCGCGCTCGACCCGGCCAAGGACGTCGACGGCGCGAACCCGTTGAGCCTGGGCCGGCTCGCCGCCGGGCTGCCCGCCTTCGCGCCCGCCACCGCCGAGGCCGTCGTCCAGCTGCTGGACTTCCACGACGTCCCGCTCTCCGGCCGTACGGTCGCGGTCGTCGGCCGCTCCACGGTGGTCGGCAAGCCGCTGGCCCACCTGCTGCTGGACCGGGACGCCACGGTGACCGTCGCCCACTCCCGCACCGCCGACCTGCCGGCCGTCACCCGGCAGGCGGACATCGTGGTCGCGGCTGCCGGCCGGATCGGGCTGATCACCGTGGAACACCTGCGCCAGGGCGCGGTCGTGGTCGACGTCGGCACCAACCCCACGCCGGAGGGCGGGCTGATCGGCGACGTGGCCGCGTCGGCCGCCACGCAGGCGGGCGCCGTCTCGCCGGTGCCCGGCGGCGTGGGCCCGATCACCACGGCGCTGCTGCTGCGGCACACCGTGCTCGCCGCCCGGCGGGCGGCCGAAGGGTGACCAACGGCGGGGCCGGACATGACAGATGCCATCGCCGACCCCGCACATCCGGCTCTGCCGCCGGCTCCCCCGCGGACGCGAAGCCGTGTCCGTGGCGAAGGCGATCCTGCGGGGCGGGAAGACCCGCAAGATCGCCGTCGGCCTGATCGCGCTGCGCGTCGACGTACACTTCGCGTTCGGCCTGATCGGCGTCGCGGCGACCTCGCCGGCCGCGCACTCGCCTTCGAACTGCTCATGTGCGCCGCTACCGTCGCCCTGCTCGCCGTCGAACAGCGGACCATGCTGCGGGCGCTCGACGCGGACCCGTAACCGCCCGCGCGGTACTACGCACCCGCCCCGTCCCGGACATCCGCTCCGCCGCGCGGCACGGGTACCGCCATCTCCCCAACCGGGCTTGGTTCTTGGGTCCGGAGCCCGTCGCCCTCGGGGTGAAGACGATCCGCCATCCCGATCACAGAATGTGCCCAGCCATGTACGGTATGTAGTAGGTTGCCGGTTCTGAGACCCTCCGGAGTCCTCTCGGCATCCTCCGGTTCGCGCGCCCTCACGCGGCCGCAACCGGTCCCGCCATTCGGATTCTCCCCCAGGAGGATGTAATGCAGGACGCGACCAAGTCCGCCAGGATCGCTGAGACCTTCCGCCGGTTCGACATCAACGGCGACGGCCGCATCGACAAGTCGGACTTCGAGGCGATGGCGCACCGCTTCATCGAGGCCCTCGGCGAGTCGTCCGACTCGCCCAAGGCGCAGGCCGTGATCACCGCTTTCGGCCGCCAGTGGAGCGACGGCCTGGCCCGCCGCGCCGGCATCGACGAGAACGGTTCACTCACGCCCGACGCCGTCGACGAGGTCGTCGCCGAGTACGTGTACGCCGACGGCGGCCGCGGTTACCACGAGTCGGTGCGCCCGACGATCCTGGCGTGCGTCGAGCTGGCCGACAAGGACGGCAACGGCGTTCTCGACCAGCAGGAGTTCGAGGGCCTGCTCCGCGCTCTCGGCGTCAAGCGCGACGACGCCTCAACGGCGTTCCGCAGCCTGGACACCAACGGCGACGGCATGCTCTCGACCGACGAAGTGGCCGCCGCCTGGCGGTCGTTCTACCTCGACGAGCAGGACGGGAACAAGAAGACCGCCCTGCTCGGAAGCGGTGTCTGACCGACCTCGGCGACGCGCTGCTGATGCCTGCCTGTGTGTCCGCCCGATTCGGGGCGGACACACAGGCATGCCGACGCTCGGAAACGCCGCTGCCATCCGCCCGCTGCGCGTGCCGGGCGACGCATCGGCGGGCACTCGACGGGAGTGCCCGGCTGCCGCAACCGATCACGGGACGACGACGAATGACTGTGCTTGACCGGCGGTGTGCGGCCGCGACCTCCGCCGCCGTCCTGGATCTGGTACTCGGGTACCAGAGACTGCTCCCGGCTGCCGAGAGCCCACACGCCTCACCCTGCCGCTCCTGCCGCGAGACCCACCTGCGCCGGGTCGAGGGCCACGTGGCGGCCGGCCGGCCGATCCCCTTCGTGCTGCCCGCTTTTCCCGCGAAGTCGCCGAACCCGGCGAAGGTGCTCGGCCACATTCCGGACCTCGCCGAGGAGATGGCGCTGACCTTCCTCGACGCCGTGTGCGAACAGGTCCGCGAGATCCATCCGCCCGGCGCCCGCCTGCTGATCTGCTCCGACGGCCGTGTCTTCGCCGACGTGGTGAGCATCCCCGACGACCACGTCACCGCCTACCAGTACGGCCTTCGCCACCTCCTGGAACGCATGGCCGCCCGCCACCTGGACCTGTTCGGCCTCGACCAGGTCTACCCGGGCATGACGCACGAACAGATGCGGGAGAAGCTCACGGCGAACCACTGCGACCCACCCGAAACGTTCCATCGCGACGTCCGCGCCGGCGGTCCGGCCCTGCACCTGTACCGCGGGATCACCCGCTTCCTCTACGAAGACGCCCGATCCCCCGACTACACGGGAAGCAACTCCGCACTGCAACGGGATTGCCGCAAGCGCGCGTACGAGGTCATCGCCCGAAGCCAGGCATGGAGCAACCTGCTCGCCGAGCTGTACCCCGACTCGGTCCGCCTCTCGATCCACCCCCAGCCCTGCTCCCACCACAAGCTCGGCATGCACCTCGTGGACCGGTCGTCGGCCGGTGACCGGTGGCTCACCCCCTGGCACGCGGTGGCGGCCGAACACCAGGGGCGCCGGCTGCTGATGAAGCGCCGGACCGCCGAGGCACTCGGCGGCCGTGTCGTCACCCGCGGCGGCCGCCCCTCCCACTTCGTCCTTCCCGCCCACCTACCGGAGCTTTCGATCACGTGAGCGCATCCTCCCCGCCCGCCGCGAAACCGTCGCGCACCTCGCGCACCTCGCACCCCTCGCGCACCCTCGGCGCCGACACCGCCACCCCGCACTGGACCACTTCGGCGCCGGCCCCGTTCGGCGTGCTGGTCACCAGCCACGAACCGGACCTTCCCTGGTCCCAGGTGCCGGTGCCCGTACTCCGGGAACTGGCACGAACCCGGCAACTCGTCGTCCTGCGCGGCTTCAGCGCTCCCACCAGCCCCGGCCAACTCGACCGCTACGGCCGCCTGTGGGGCCAGGTGATGCAGTGGCCGTTCGGCACCGTCCTCGATGTGCTCGCCCACCAGGACCCCGAGGACCACGTCTTCGACACCGGCTTCATGCCCATGCACTGGGACGGCATGTACGTCAGCCACATTCCCGAGTTCCAGATCTTCCACTGCGTCACCGCCCCGGAACGGACCGAGGGCGGACGAACCCTGTTCAGCCACACCGGTGCGCTGCTCGCGGCCACCGACGCCGGCACGCGAGACCGGTGGGCCCGCGCCACGCTGCGCTACCGCAACGCCAAGGTGAGCCACTACGGCGGGCACGTCACCTCACCGCTGATCGGCGAACACCCCTTGTCCGGCAAGCCCGTTCTCCGCTTCCTCGAACCGGTACCCGACGGCGAGAACATCGCCAACCCTCCCGAGGTGCTCGTGCAGGGCGTCGAAGAGGACCAGGCACAGGCGCTGCTCGCCGAGGTCCGCGCCGCCGTCTACGACCCGCGGTACCTGTACGCCCACGCATGGGAGCAGGGCGACATCGTCATCGCGGACAACCACACCCTGCTGCACACGCGGGAGCCGTACCGGCGCGGAGTCCCCCGGCACCTTCGACGCGTCCACGTCCTCGGCGACCCCCCGCTGGAGAACCCGGCCCTTCCCGGACGCTGAACCCCTCCCCGAGATCCCTCCCCCGAGTCCTTCGGATTGCGACACGTACATGACTATCGATCTGTCCCTCGACCCGCGGCGCGCAACGGTCCGCGTCGTACCGGCGCTCCTTCGTTCGTGTCACCTGGGTCCCTCGCTGTCGGCCACCTTCCTCGTCGCCCTGCTGGCGGTCGGCGCCGGGCGCGGCGCCATCGGCTCGGCCGCGGTCGCCGCCGCCGCCTTCACCGGGCAGTTGTCGATCGGATGGTCCAACGACGCCATCGACGCGCGGCGCGACATCGCCACCGGCCGGCTGGACAAGCCGATCGCCACCGGCGAACTCTCCGCCACCTTCGTCGGCACAGCGGCGGCCGTGGCGCTCGCCGTATGCATCCCGCTCTCCCTCCTCAACGGGCTGTCGGCCGCGGCGGCGCACCTGTGCGGCATCGTGGCGGCGGGCTGGATCTACAACGTCAAGCTCAAGCGCACCATCTGGTCACCGCTGACCTACGCCTGGGGGCTCGGTTCCTGGCCGTTCTTCGTCACGCTCGGTCTGCCGGGCGGCCCTTGGCCCGCCTGGTGGGCACCCGTCGGCACCGCCCTGCTGGGCATCGGGATGCACCTGACGAACGTCCTCCCCGACATCGAAGGGGACCTCGCCACCGACGTACGCGGCCTGCCCCAACTCCTCGGCCGCACGCTGTGCTGCTTCCTGGCGCCACCACTGCTGCTGGCGTCCGTCGTCGTGCTCGCCGCGGGTCCGGCCGGAGCGATGACGGCCGTCGATGTCTCGCTGGTGGCCCTCGCCGGGCTCATCGCGGTCGTCTTCGCCGCCGTCCCGTCCGCGACGCGAAGCCGGGGCGCCTTCCGGGCCACCCTCCCCATCTCGGCCATCGCCGTGGCGTTGCTCCTCATCCACAGCGCGCAGTTGGCCTGACCGAAGTGCGCGGTTGGCCTGACCGACGTCGAACGGATCATGCTGCGGGCGCTCGACGCGAACTCGTGAGCGCCCGCGGTACGGCCGCACCTATGCTGAACAGGCAACAGCCGAGCGGGCAGGCGCCGAGCGGGCAGGACCTCCGCCTCTCGTGCCCGTCCGGTCCGCCCGGACCCGGTCGGTCTCAACCGGCTTCAGCAGCAGGACCGTCCGAAAGGCAGCGCGACATGAGTTCCCGTACCGCAGTCGTCACCGGTGCGAGCGGCGGCATCGGCGCCGCGACCGCCCGCAGGCTCGCCGAGGCCGGCTACCACGTCGTACTCACCGCCCGCCGCACCGACCGACTCGACGCGCTCGCCAAGGAGTTGACCGCCGACGGCCGCAGCGCCTCCGTGCACGCCCTGGACGTCACCGACCGGGCCGCCGTCGACGCCTTCGCCGCCTCCCTCGACGCCCTGCCCCCGCTGCACGTCCTGGTGAACAACGCGGGCGGCGCACTCGGCACCGACCCGGTCGCCACCGCCGACCCCGCCGAGTGGCGCACCATGTACGAGGTCAACGTGCTCGGCGTGCTCAACGTCACCCAGGCGCTGCTGCCCGCGCTGATCGGCTCCGGCGACGGCACCGTCGTGGTGCTCTCCTCGACCGCGGGCCTGGGCACGTACGAAGGCGGCGGCGGCTACGTGGCGGCGAAGCACGGCGCCCATGTCATCGCCGAGACGCTGCGCCTGGAACTCAACGGCGAGCCGGTGCGGGTGATCGAGATCGCCCCCGGCATGGTGAAGACCGAGGGGTTCGCGCTCACCCGCTTCCACGGCGACGCCGCCCGCGCCGAGGCCGTCTACGCCGGCGTGCCCGAGCCTCTCACCGCCGAGGACGTCGCGGACACCGTCGCCTGGGCCGTCACCCGCCCCTCCCACGTCAACGTGGACCTGCTGGTGTTGCGGCCGCGCGCCCAGGCCAGCAACTCCAAGGTGCACCGCGAGCAGTGAGGCGCACGACGTGACGCGTGCGGCGCACCATGCGCCGCACGCGTCACACGCCATCCGTCGTCCGTCGTCCGTCGTCCGGCCGCGCCCTACGTGGGCACCGTGATCGCGAACACCGCGCTGAAAGCGATCACCACACCGCAGAACGCCACCACCGCGACCATGCTCGCCGCGTTCTTCACGGCCCCCGGCGCGGCCGCCGTCGCCTTCTCCGGCCGAGCGGCCGTGTAGTGCACGGTGACGTAGTCGCCCTCCACCCGCGTCGCCGGCCCGTCCCGCTCCTCGAACCGGATCTCCCGCCCGTCCGCCGTGGTGAACCCGTACACATGGTGATGGGTCGAGCTGTTCTCGTGATGCGTCGTGTACGCCCGCAGGCACCGCGCCTCGGCCGTCAACCCGCTCCGCCATGCGGCCCGCAGCTCCAGCGCCCGCCGCACACTCGCGACCGCCACCCCCAGCGCCACCAGCCCGATCAGCGCAGGCACCGCATAGAACACCGCATCCATACCGCGTCCCCCACGTACTTCCCCCGTCCGACCCGCAATCCGAGCCGTGTGCCCGGGAGAGTAAACCCCCCCACCCCCCCAC
>NZ_JACEGK010000406.1:0-7252 GCF_056859195.1 Streptomyces sp. NH27 | reverse complement strand
GCCTTGGTGTGCGGGGCGCTGCCCGGTGTGAGGGTGCACAGGCGGGTGGCGGCCCGTACGAAGTCGCCGGCCGCCGCGGCCGCCTCACGGGTGGGGCGGGACGGCACCAGCGCCTGGGACCCGAGCACGCAGGCCACCGCGATGACCCCGCTCACCGCCCCCCACAGCGGTCCGGTGGCCTTGGCGGCGGACGGCGGCACCGGGGTGACCAGCACGGCGATCAGCGGGGTGAGCGCCAGCCGCCCGAAGCGCCGTACCTTGCCGCCGTAGCGCATGAGGTAGCGGGACCCGCCGACCGCGGTCACGAAGACGGCCGCGCCGAACCACGCGTTCTGCACCATCAGCCGCCCGACGAAGGAGGCGAGGACGCCGACCAGGGGGACGTACGCAAGCGCCGACAACCGGTGCGGCAGGCTGGTCGCGTGCAGGCTGCGCGACACCATCACCGCGACGACGGTCGCGATCACCACCATGCCGCCGGGCAGACCGGCGGCCCGGCCGACCGCGCCCGACGCCAGCAGCGCCGCGACGGCGGCGAGCACCGTGCGCACCGCGATCCGCAGCCGTACCCGTCCCGGGTCGAGCAGGCGCAGCCGGATCAGCATCCTTCGTCCCCTGTCGTCCTCGCCACGGCGCCTCTTCGGACGGGCCGTAGGCGGTCACGTGCTCCAGGTTGATAAGCCTTGCGTACGACTACCAACCACCCATCAGCGCCGTTCACCCGATAATTCTTGCATCAGCGCAGCGAGATCATACGCCTAGCTTAGGAAAAAGACCGATGTCGTTCCCTCCCCCGCCGTCCGATGACAGCGCCGTGGTCCGCCGCTCGGTGAACCGGCTGGCCCGGCGGATGCGCGCCGAGCGGCTGCCGGACGGGCTGCCCAGCGCCCGGCTCGGCATCCTCGCGCTGCTGTACCGCGGCGGCCCGAGCACGCCGGGCGCGATGGCCGCGGCGCTCCACGTGCAGCCACAGTCGCTGACCCGCACGCTGGCGGCGCTGCGGGAGGACGGCTACGTGACGCACTCACGCGACGTGGGCGACGGCCGGCAGCGCCTGGTCGAGCTGACCCCGAGCGGCTTCGAGGCGATGGAGCGCGACGTCGCCCACCGCGACAAGTGGCTGCGCCGGCGGATGGCCGCCGAGCTGAACGAGACAGAGGTGGCGGTACTGCGGCTGGCCGCCACGCTGCTCGACCGGCTCGCCGACGACGACTGAACGGACGGAAGGAAGGCCGCACGGGCCACGAACTCCGCGCCACCGGACCACAGGCCGTCCCACCTCCGCGCCACCACGCCACCGGCCGTCCCGCCTCCGCGCCACGGACTGGTCCGCCTCCGCGCCACCGCGCCTCCGCCGGGATCGATCCACCGGCCCGGAATACCCCTAGGGGGTATATGGTTGGCAGAAGTGAGGGCGAGAGCGTCGCCCGTACCCCGTTGGATGAGGAGCACAGCATGAGCGAGGCCGTCTACTCGGTGTCCGGAATGACCTGCGGGCACTGCGAGTCCGCGGTGAGCAAGGAGGTCACGGCGATCCCCGGTGTGACCTCGGCCACCGCGGTGGCGAGCAGCGGCCTGCTGACCGTCGCGTCCGAGCAGCCGCTGGACGACGAAGCGGTGCGTGCGGCCGTGGACGAGGCGGGCTACGAGCTCGTCGGCAGGGCCTGACCGAGCGGCCCCACCCGCGGCGGACCGAATCCGGACCGCACGCACGGACCGCACGCACGGACCGCACAGACAGGCCGCACAGACAGGCCGTACGGACCGGATCGGCCGCACACCGGGGGTGGGCCGCCCGCACCGGGCGCACAGCGAACATCGCACGGATCGACCAGGGAGTGAGCAGTGGCAACCAGCACGGCACACGCACACAGCGGACCCGATGGACAGCGGGTCGAGTTGGCGATCGGCGGCATGACCTGCGCGTCCTGTGCCGCTCGGATCGAAAAGAAGCTCAACCGGATGGACGGGGTCACCGCGAGCGTCAACTACGCGACCGAGAAGGCCAGGGTCGAGTACGCCGGCGGGGTGGCGGTGGGCGACCTCATCGCGACGGTCGAGGCCACCGGATACACCGCCGCGGTGCCCGCTCCCCCGGCCGCCCCGGCGCCGTCCGCGCACCCGGGCGCCCCGTCCGGCAGCGCGCCCGAGGGCAACGACGCCGGCGACCCCGAACTCACCACGCTGCGCCAGCGCCTGATCACCGCGGTCGTCCTCGGCCTGCCGGTGATCCTGCTGTCGATGGTGCCCGCGTTGCAGTTCACCAACTGGCAGTGGCTCGCGCTGACCCTCACCTCCCCCGTGGTGGTGTACGCCGGCTGGCCGTTCCACCGGGCCGCGTTCACCAACGCCCGGCACGGCGCCGCCACGATGGACACCCTGGTGTCGGTCGGCACCCTCGCGGCCTTCGGATGGTCGCTGTGGGCGCTGTTCTTCGGGGACGCGGGGATGCCAGGTATGACCCACCCCTTCGAGTTCACCATCTCCCGCGGCGACGGTGCGAGCGAGATCTACCTCGAAGCGGCCGCGGGCGTCACCGCGTTCATCCTCGCCGGGCGGTACTTCGAGGCCCGGGCCAAGCGCCGGGCCGGCGCCGCACTGCGCGCCCTGCTCGAACTCGGCGCGAAGGACGTGGCGGTGCTCCGCGACGGCACCGAAGTACGCGTACCGATCGGCGAGTTGGCGGTCGGCGATCACTTCGTCGTGCGCCCGGGCGAGAAGATCGCCACCGACGGGGTGGTCCGCGAGGGCGGCTCCGCGGTCGACGCCTCGCTGCTGACCGGTGAGTCCGTTCCTGTCGAGGTCGGCCCCGGCTCCCCCGTGACCGGCGCGACCGTCAACGCGGGCGGCCGGATCGTGGTCGAGGCCGTGAAGGTCGGCGCCGACACCCAACTCGCCCGGATGGCAAGCCTGGTGGAGGACGCGCAGAACGGCAAGGCGGCGGCCCAGCGGCTCGCCGACCGGATCTCCGGGGTGTTCGTGCCCGCGGTGATCGCGCTGGCGCTCGGCACGCTCGCGGTGTGGTTCGCGCTCGGCGAGGGCCCGACGGCGGCGTTCACCGCGGCGGTCGCCGTACTGATCATCGCCTGCCCGTGCGCACTCGGCCTGGCCACGCCCACCGCGCTGCTCGTCGGCACCGGGCGCGGCGCGCAACTCGGCATCCTCATCAAGGGACCCGAGGTGCTGGAATCCACCCGGGCGGTGGACACCGTGGTGCTCGACAAGACCGGTACGGTCACCAGCGGTTCGATGACGCTCACCGCCGTGCACGTCGCCGACGGCGAGGACGAGGACGCGGTGCTGCGGCTGGCCGGCGCCCTGGAGCACGCTTCCGAGCACCCGATCGCCCGCGCGATCGCGGCCGGCGCGACGGACCGGCTCGGCACCCTGCCGGTGCCCGAGGACTTCGCCAACGTGCCCGGGCTCGGCGTGCAGGGCATCGTCGACGGACACGCGGTGCTCGTGGGCCGCGAGCGGCTGCTGCACGAGTGGTCGCAGGAACTGCCGTCCGCGCTCGCCGCGGCCAAGTCCGCCGCCGAGGAACGCGGTGCCACCGCGGTCGCCGTCGGCTGGGACGGCCGGGCCAGGGCCGTGCTCGTCGTCTCCGACGCGGTCAAGCCGACCAGCGCGGAGGCGGTACGGCGGCTGCGCGCGCTCGGGCTGCGGCCGGTCCTCCTCACCGGGGACAACACGCAGGTCGCCCGGTCCGTCGCCGCGCAGGTGGGGATCGCCGCGGAGGACGTCCACGCGGAGGTGCTGCCCGAGGACAAGGTGGCCGTCGTACGGCGGTTGCAGGAGGAGGGTCGGATCGTGGCGATGGTCGGCGACGGCGTCAACGACGCGGCCGCGCTCGCCCAGGCGGACCTGGGGCTGGCGATGGGGACCGGCACGGACGCGGCCATCGAGGCGGGCGATCTCACCCTCGTGCGGGGCGACTTGCGGGTGGCGGCCGACGCGATCCGCCTGGCGCGACGCACCCTCGGCACCATCAAGGTGAACCTCTTCTGGGCGTTCGCCTACAACCTCGCGGCGATTCCGCTGGCCGCGGCCGGACTGCTCGACCCGATGATCGCGGGAGCGGCGATGGCCTTCTCCTCCGTCTTCGTCGTCGCCAACAGCCTCCGCCTCCGCAGGTTCTCCCCCCTCGGCTGATCTCCGGATCCACCCCGCCCCGTCACCCCCGGGACCACCTCCCGGTGGGTGACGGGTCGCGCGCTTCCCCGCAGCCCCTGCCCAACTGCGGCTCCTCCGAAGGCCCGTAGCCGAAGGGACGCGGGGAACTGCGCGAGCAACCACCCACCGGGCGGCACCCGGCAACGAACCGAAACCGTGACGGCGGGAAGACCGGCCCGCGGGAAGACCGTCGCACGGTGTGTGACGATGGCGCCATGGGCGACGTGCAGCGGCTGATCGGTGACGGGGAGCGGCGAGCCCGGCTCGCCACGAGGCACCGGCTGGCGGCCGGCAAGGCCGCCACCACCTGCGAGGAGATCGTCGACGCGCTGGTCGCACTGCACGCGACCGACCCTGCGACGGTGTACCTGTCGGCGGGTGCCCGCCTGGCGGACCCGACCGCGGTGACGGCACGGATGGAAGCCGCACTGTACGGCGAGACACCGACGCTGACCCGCATGCTGGCGATGCGCCGCACGATGTTCGTACTGCCCCGCGCCCGCGCACCGGAGGTGTTCGCCGCGGCCGGGCAGCAGATCGCGGTGCGGGAGCGGAAGAAGCTGCTGGACTACCTCGCCGAGGGCGGCGGTTGGGACGCCGCGTGGCTCGCCACGACCGAAGCCCAGGTCGAGACCGCGCTCGCCGAGCACGGCGACAGCAGCGGCGCCGAACTCTCCCGCCACGTGGCGCGGTTGCGCGAGCGGGTGACGGTCGCCCGCGGCAAACCGTACGAGACGACGCAGAACGTGGCGAGCCGGATCATCCGCACGATGGCGGCGGAGGGCCGCATCGAGCGGCGCCGGCCGGCCGGTTCGTGGACGAGCGGCCAGTTCCGCTGGGCGCGGGCCGAGCCGCTGCCGCCCCGCCCGGTCCCGCAGGCCCGCGCGGCGGTCGTCCGCGCCTGGCTGGCGTCGTACGGTCCGGGGACGGCGGCCGACCTGAAGTGGTGGACGGGCTGGGCACAGGGCGAGGTCGGGAAGGCGCTCGCGGCGGTCGGGGCCGAGACCGTACGGCTCGACGACGGCGGCGAGGGGTTCGTGCTGCCGGACGACGCGGACGGCGGACCGGTGGAGGCGGCGCCCGCGGCGGCGCTGCTGCCGGCGCTGGACCCGACGCCGATGGGCTGGCAGCGGCGGGAGTGGTTCCTGCCGGCCGAGCACCGGGGCGCGCTCTTCGACCGGACCGGGAACGTGGGGCCGACCGTGTGGTGGGGCGGCGAGGTGGTCGGCGGCTGGGGTCAGCAGCCGGACGGCACCGTGGTGTGGCGGCGACTGGCCGACCGGGGTACGGAGGCCGGCCGCGCGGTGGACGCGGCGGCTGCCGAACTGACCGCGCGGCTGGGCGGCGTACGGGTCACCCCGCGGTTCCGTACCCCGTTGGAACGCGAACTGGCCTCCTGACATGACTCGTTGACGCACAACGTCCCCCAACCGGCCGGTGGAGGTGGCCGATCGGGGGACGTGCGGACCGCTCAGAACCGGGTGAGCTTCGCCCCGAAGCCGGGCGCGTCCAGGTCGCTCTGCAGCAGCACCGGCACCGCCGTACGAGCCGAGCCGTTGCCGAAGCTGAGCGTGCCCACCTGCGTGCCGGCCGCGGCGTGGTGCGGCACGCCGTCGCTGTCCGCCGTGAGCGTGAGGTCCTGCGTCATGCCGGCCCAGCCGATCGCGGTGAGGTCCTTGCCCGCCACGACCGGGGTGCTGCCGCCGAGTCCGTCGTCGACCTTGCCGACGACCGTGCCCTTCTTCACTATCGTCGACGAGCCGAGTCCGGCCTGCACGGACTCGATCAGCGCCTGGCTGCGGGCGAGCGCGGTCTGGAGGCTGGAGTCCACGGTGGTGCCGCCGTGCTGCTGGAGCATCACGCCGAGCACCAACTGCTGCTTGCCGTCTACGGTCTTGTGCGCCGCCCACATCAACGCGCCGCCGGCCGGGGTGCTGGAGCCGGTCTTGATGCCGACCACGCCGGCCTTCACCAGGTCCTTGTTGTTGTTGTAGATCCGGCCGACACCGGGGATGCTCACGTCCGGCAGCGCGACCACCGAGCGGAACACGTCGTTCTTCATCACCTCGCGGGCCAGCTTGAGTTGGTCCACCGCGGTACTGACGGTGGTCTCCTCGATGCCGCTGGCGCCGGTGTAGGTGGTGTGTGTCATGCCGAGCTGCCCGGCCGCCTTGGTCATCTTCGCGACGAAGGCGTCCTGCGTACCGGAGTCCCAACGCGCCAGCAGCCGGGCGATGTTGTTGCCCGACGGGACCAGCAGCAATTGCAGCATCCGCCGCTCGTCGAAGCGCTGCCCTTCCCTGACCGGCGCGGTCGACTGGTCGTCGGACCCGGCCTCCTGCGCGGCCTGCGCGTCGACCGTGATCACCGGCCCGCCCTGCGAACCGGTGAGCGGGTGGTCGTGCAGGATCACGTACGCCGTCATGACCTTGGTGAGGCTGGCGATCGGCACGGGCGACTGGGTGCCGTGCACCCCGAGCGAGCCCAGCCCCTCGACCTCGGCGACCGCCTGGCCCTCCTTCGGCCACGGCATCGTCTGCGGCAGCGGGGTGCCGCCGAAGGTGTACGTCGGGGCCGCGGTCAGCGCCAGGTGCGGCGACGGCAGCGGGCGCAGCGCCTGGACCACCACGAAGACGATCGCGAGCAGCACGACCAGCGGCGTCCAGATCTTGAACCGGCGCGTGACGGTGCGCAGCGCGGTTTCCGGCGGCGGCGGGGTGTTGGTCAGCTCGGCGAGCAGCTTCAGCGGCCGCTGGTCGGGAGGCAACGGCACCGGCATGCGGCGGGTGCCCTCGGGGCCGACGACCTGACCGCCGGTCTGCTCCTTGGTGCGGTCCGCACCGCCGGGGGCGGCAGGGGTGGCGGGAGCGGCGGGCCCGGAGACGGACTTGGCGGCGGGCTTCGCGGCCGCGGCGGGCGGCTGCGCGGGAGGCAGCGGCGGCGGGGGCGGAGCGGCCTCGGCCCGTGTCGGGCGACCGGGAGCACCGAGGGCCACGGAGGGACCACCGGAAGGGGCCTGACGGCCGCCCTGCGGCTCTTCGGGCCACACCGCGGGGATGTCCGAGACGAGCGGCTTCAC
>NZ_JACEGK010000405.1:0-7256 GCF_056859195.1 Streptomyces sp. NH27 | reverse complement strand
CCGCAGGCCCGTACGGCGACGGCCCGTACGGCACCGGGCCGTACGGCGACGGTCCCTATGGCGACGCACCATACGGCGCCAGGCACCGGTCTCCGGAACCGCACGGCACCGGGCACCAGGCGGCGGGGTCCTACGCGGCTCCCCGGCCCTCGGGCGTCCCGCCGGTCGGGCCCGCGTCCTCCGACGAGCGGCCGACCGGCGGCTTCCGCCGGGCGCTGGGTGGACTGACCACCCGCGGCCGGTCGTTCGTCGCCGCCGGAGTGGCCGCGGCCGCCTGCTCGTACGTCCTGGGCCAGTCCGACCTGTTGAGGGTCGGGCTGCTGCTCGCCGCGCTGCCGCTGGTGTGCGTGGCCGTGCTCTACCGCACCCGCTACCGGGTGGCGGGCAGCCGGCGGCTGGCGCCCTCCCGGGTGCCGGCGATGTCCGAGGCGCGGGTGCACCTGCGGGTGGACAACGTCTCGCGGATGCCCACCGGGCTGCTGATGCTCCAGGACCGGGTGCCGTACGTCCTCGGGCCGCGGCCCCGGTTCGTGCTGGACCGGGTGGAGCCCGGCGGTCACCGCGAGGTGTCCTACCGGGTCCGCTCCGACCTGCGCGGCCGCTACCCGCTGGGCCCGCTGCAACTACGGCTGACCGATCCGTTCGGCATGGTCGAACTGACCCGCTCGTTCAGCGCCTTCGACACCCTCACCGTGGTGCCCAAGGTCGAGCCGCTGCCGCCGGTACGGCTGGCCGGCGAGTCCTCCGGATACGGCGAGAGCCGCACCCGGGCGCTGTCGCTGGCCGGCGACGACGACGTGATCCCGCGCGGCTACCGGCACGGCGACGACCTGCGCCGGGTGCACTGGCGGTCGACCGCGAAGTACGGCGAGTTGATGGTGCGCCGCGAGGAGCAGCCGAACCGGGCGCGCTGCACCGTGCTGCTCGACACCCGCAGGGACGCCTACTTCGGCGCCGGCCCCGACTCCGCCTTCGAGTGGGCGGTCTCCGGCGCCGCGTCGGTGGCCACGCACATGCTGGAGCGGGGCTTCGCGGTACGGCTGCTCACCGACACCGGCAGCAGCGTGCCGGGACCGGAGGGCACGTCCGGCTACGGCGGCGACTCCAGCGACATGGCCGGACTGCTGCTGGACACCCTCGCGGTGGTCGACCACTCCGACGGCGCCACGCTGGCGGCGGCGTACGACGTGCTGCGGTCCAGCAGCGAGGGCCTGCTGGTGGGTTTCTTCGGCGACCTCTACCAGGAGCAGGCGGCCACGATCGCGCGGATGCGGCAGCGGGCCGGCGGCGCGGTGGCGTTCGTCCTGGACAGCGACGACTGGCTGGCCCGCGAGCTGGGGGCCCGGCCCGGCCCCGAACTGTCCGCGGTGCAGCCCGGGGCCGACGGCCGGGAACCCGACAGCACCGAACGCGCGGTGCGGATGCTGCGCGAGGCGGGCTGGAACGTGGTGGAGGTGCAGCCGGGCGCCGCCCTGCCGGAACTGTGGCAGCAGGCGGACCGTTACCGGTCACGCGAGGAGACGCAAGCGGCGCAGGCGCAACAGGCGCGGCGCGGGGCGGGGGCGGCGGGATGAGCGGACGCGCACGGCTCACGGTGTGCGCGGTGGTGGCCTCCTTGCTGGCCGCCGCCGCGTTGCTGCCGCTGACCGACGACAGCGGCTGGTTCGGCAAGGCGGTGCTGCTGGTCCTCTTGCAGTCCGCGGTGGGCGCGGCGTGCCGGCGGGTGCCGCTGGCCAGACCGCTGACGGTGCTGGTCCAGGCCGTGCTGTCGCTGGTGGTGCTGACGGTGATGTTCGCCTCGCAGCAGGCCCTCGGCGGTGTCCTGCCGGGCCCGCAGGCCCTCCAGCAGCTCGGTCAGGTGGTCCAGCGGGGCATCACCGACGTCTCGAACTACTCGATCCCCGCGCCGGTCACCCCCGGCATCAGAATCCTGCTGATCGGCGGCGTGACGATCGTCGCGCTCACGGTCGACGCGATGGCGGTCACCTACAACAGCGCGGCCCCGGCCGGGCTGCCGCTGCTCGCGCTGTACTCCGTCGCCGCCGGCCTGGACAGCGGCAGCGCCGCCTGGCTGTACTTCCTGCTGGCCGCGGCCGGCTACCTCCTGCTGCTGCTCGCCGAGGGCCGGGACCGGATGTCCCGCTGGGGCCGGGTGTTCGGCAGCGCGCCGCCGAGCAACGCCTGGGGCGGCGGCCAGGTCGGCCGGGCCAGGACCACACCGGTGCGCGGCGCCCGCCGGATCGGCGTGATGGCGCTGGGCATCGCGCTGATCGCGCCCGCCGCGCTGCCCTCGCTCGGCAGCGGCCTGCTGGACGCCTCCGGCCACGGCGGCGGCAGCGGGATCGGCGGCCACAGCGGTGGCTCGGTCAACCTGATCGCCGCCCTCCAGGACAACCTCAACCAGCCGAGCAACAGCGAGGTGCTCACCTACACCAGCGACGCCAAGCCCGCCTCGGGCATGTACCTGCGGATCGCGGCGCTGGACAAGTTCGACGGCAAGGAGTGGGTGCCGTCGAACCTGCCGACCGAGGCCCTCCCGAACGCGCTGCCGCGCCCGCAGGGCATGGCCGCGGACGTGAAGTACACGACCGCCACCACCCAGGTGCGGGTCGACGGCAGCTACGTGCAGGGCATGCTGCCGGTGCCGTTCCCCGCGACGAGCCTGCAGACCACGGGCGACTGGAAGTACCAGCCCGAGGGCCGGATGATCGTCGGCGAGCACGGCCAGACCGCGGCCGGCCAGCACTACACCGTCGCCAGCATGCAGGTCGAGCCGACCGCCGAACAGCTCGCCCAGGCCCCCGAGGTCACCGGCCGGATCGCGGAGCAGTACGAAGAAGTGCCCGGTTCGCTGCCGGCGATCGTCAAGCAGACCGCGCTGCGCGAGACCAAGGGCGCCACCAACGACTACCAGAAGGCGGTCGACCTCCAGAACTACTTCACCTCCGGCCAGTTCGTGTACAACACGCAGGCCAAGGCGGGTACCGGGGTCGACGCGATCGCCCGGTTCCTGCAGACGAAGGAGGGCTTCTGCGTCCACTTCGCCTTCACCATGGCGGCGATGGCCCGCACCCTGCACATCCCGGCCCGGGTCGCGATCGGCTTCACGCCCGGCTCGCCCGAGTCCAACGGCAACGGGGCGATGTCGGTGGGCCTGAAGGACGCGCACGCCTGGCCCGAGCTGTACTTCGAGGGGATCGGCTGGACCCGGTTCGAGCCGACGCCGTACCGCGGCAGCGCGCCCGACTACACCGTGGCCCCCTCCCCCACCGGCAACTCCAACGAGCAGGACATCTCGCCGCACACCGCGGCGCCCAACACGACCGACACACCCGCCCCGGCGCAGAGCTGCGACCAGGGCGACGCGGCGGACGGCAGCGGCTGCTCGCAGGCCGCGCTGCCCCCGAGCGGCGGCTCCGGCGGCGGCTTCGGCGGCGGCCGGGCGGCGCTGGTCGTGCTGGCCGCGCTGATCGTGCTGCTCCTGCTCACCGCCCCGGTGCTGTGGCGCTCACGCGTACGCAGACGCAGGCTCGGCGGCGGGGACCGGGTCGAGGGGCTCGCGCTGTCCGCGTGGCGGGAGGTCGTCGACACCGGGTGGGACTACGGCATCCAGCCGGACGACTCGGAGACACCACGGCGGGCGATGGCCCGGCTGGTGCGGGACGGCCAGTTGGAAGGTGAGGCAGCCGAGTCCGCCACCAAGCTCGCCACGGCGGTGGAGCAGGCCCTCTACGCCGCGCAGCCCCGGCCGATCCCCGGGCTCGCGGAGGACGTCCAGCGGGTCCACCGCGGACTCAAGGCCGGTACGAATCGCCGCGGGCGACTGCGGGCGGCTCTGCTGCCGCGTTCCGCGGCCCGGATCGGATGGGCGCTGTCCGCCCGCTGGACGGCGCTCGCCGCGCGCACCCGGGCCACCGGGCAGCGCCTCACGGCACCGCTGCGGAGGAGGGCGGCCCGGGAGGCGTCGTAGGGGCGCACGGGCGTGAGGGCGTCCTGCCCGGGTGACCGGGGAGGACGCCCTCGTGGCCTGAGAGGATGCCTTCCTGGCCGGGGGGAACGCCCTCGTGAGCTGAGAGGATGCCCTCCTGGCCGGGGAGGACGCCCGGGCCGGGAGGGCATCGGCCCACCGAAGACGTGGGAAAGGGCGCCGCCCCCACCAGGGGGCGCGCCCTTCTTACGTCTTGCGTACGTCCTGCGTGGTGCGAGCGGGCTCCGTCGAGCCGGGCCCGCGGAACGCGAAGTTGCCGGCTACTGGCCCTGCTGCTGGTCGCGGCGGCGCTGCCACCGCTCCTCGATGCGGTCCATCACCTTGCCGCGGCGCGGCTGGCGACGGCGGGCCCCGAAACGGCGACCGATGTGCCCGGGGACCGCGGGGGGCCTGGGAGGACCGGGCGGCCCGGCCTCGGGGGGCCGGTTGGCGCGGCGCCAGCCGGTGACCGCGAGCACGGCGCACGTCAGCATCACCAGGAAGCCGACGACACCGATCCAGGACTGTTGCGCGATCATGCCGCCCATGAGCAGCCCGATCCCACACAGGAAACCGAGCACGGCCAGGTAGACCCGGCGACGGGTGAACGCGCGCACTCCGTTTCCCTCAAGCGCCGACGCGAACTTGGGATCTTCGGCGTACAGCGCTCGCTCCATCTGCTCGAGCATGCGCTGCTCGTGCTCCGAGAGCGGCACGGAGACCTCCTACTCATCGGTCGCGCGGGGCCGCGACCGGTCCGACCCGGTCAGGATAGGCGGGATTTCCCTCCGTGAAACCCACCCCACTGCGCCAACCCGACGGGGCACTTCTTCCCCGCCGAGCGTCACGTCATGCCAGCATACGGTGAGGAATGATGCCGTGGGCGGGCCGGTGACCGACTCCGCGGCCCGGTCGGGCCGGGGCCGCGGCGGGGCTTCGCCCGGGGGTACCCCTCCGGGGTGGGTCAGTCGCGCTCGGCGAGGACATGGAGCTGGGTCGCGACGGAGTGGAACCCGGGCTCCTCGGCCGCCGCCAGCTCCAGTCGCAGCAGCGCTTCCAGTGCGCCGGGCTCGGTGTCGACCAGCACCCCCGGCACGAGGTCGGCGAAGACCCGTACACCGTGCACGGAAGCTGTGCGCAGGCCCGCGTCGGTGACCAGGCGGGTCAGGTCGTCGGCGGTGAAGCGGCGCGGCAGGGAGTCCGCCGCGCCATATCGACCGTCCGGGTCAAGAAGCGCCTGCTGGGCCTCCCCGAAGTGCCCGGCGAGCGCACGGGCCAGTACGGCGCCGCCACGGCCGGCGGCGAGCAGGCTGAGCGAACCGGCCGGGCGGAGGGCCGCCACCACGTTCCGCACGCCTTCGGCGGGGTCGTCGACGTACTCCAACACGCCGTGGCAGAGCACCATGTCGTATCCGCCGGGCGGGATCACGCCGAGCAGGCCGTGGGCATCGCCCTGGACGCCGGTGACCCGGTCGGTGACGCCGGCCTCGGCGGCCCGGCGCTCCAGGGCGAACAGCGCGTCCGGGCTCGGGTCGACGACGGTGACGCGGTGGCCGAGCCGGGCGACGGGCACCGCGAAGTTGCCGGTGCCGCCGCCGGTGTCGAGGACGTCGAGCGCCGGCCGGTCCGCGGTCTTGGCGCGCCGTTCCAGGGCGCCCCGGAGAACCTCCCACACCACGGCGGTACGAAGGCTGGCACGGGGTCGGATCGGGTCCACCCCTCCTGGACGGGACCCTGCACGGGACATGGCGGGCGGCTCTCCTCGCGGTGGCACTGATTGCTGTGGCGGACGGCGTGGGCCGTCCCACCCCAACTCTAGAGCGTGCCGCCGGGCGCGGGCCGGAGCAGAAGCATGCGTTCCACCAGGCGCAGGAACATGTCGGCGGCGCGCAGCAGGTCGTCGGCCTCGCGTGGGCCGGCCGCGCCGGCTATCCCCGCGTCGGCGCGTGCCCTGCGCTCGGCGCCGGCCGCGAACAGGGCGCTCCACTCGGCCAGTTCGGGCGCGATCTCGGGCAGCACCTCCCACACGCTGCGGATGCGGCCGCGCTTGCGGGGGCTCTGCTCGGGGCGGCCGTGCACCGCGAGCACGGCGGCGGCGGTGCGCAGCGCGGCCAGGTGCGCGGTCGCGAACCGCTCGTGCGGGGCTTCGAGGAGGGCCGCTTCCCGAAGTCCCGTACGGGCCTGGGTGAGCAGGTCGAGTGCGGCGGGGGACGCGGCGGCGCGGCGCAGCACGGGGTGGATGTCGGCAGGCGCGCCTGGACCGGCGGGGACGCCGAAGCCCCCGGGCCTCGCGGACGGCGCGGGCACGGACGGTGTCGGCGGCATGGACGGCATTGCGGGTACAACCATGACGAGCCTCCTGTCTCCGTTGCTTCCTCATCGGCTTCCCATCATCCGCGCCACCACTGACAATCGGCGCTGACCTGCGTGGACCCCGGTCACTCCGCGCGTATCCGCATCCGCGCGACCATGACAAAATGGAAACACGGCCGTCACGGTGCGGGCAGAATCAGGACCATGACCACCGCACGACGCCAGGCCACCCGGCAGAAGTTGTTCGAGGCCGCCGTCACCCTCATCGCCGAACAGGGCTTCTCCGCCACCACGGTCGACGAGATCGCCGAGCGCGCCGGTGTCGCCAAGGGGACCGTCTACTACAACTTCGCCAGCAAGAACGTCCTGTTCGAGGAGTTGCTGCGACACGGCGTCGGGCTGCTGACGGTGTCGCTGCGGCGGGCCGCGGACGAGACGACGGCGCGCGGCGGCAGCCGGGTCAACGCGCTGAACGCGATGATCCGCTCGGGTCTCGCCTTCATCCTCCGCTACCCGTCCTTCACCCAGCTCTACGTCGCGGAGCTGTGGCGGACCAACCGCACCTGGCAGGACACGCTCATGACGGTCCGACAGGAAGCAGTGGCCGTGGTCGAGAAGGTGCTCGGGGAAGCGGTGGAACGCGGTGAGGTGAGCAGCGACATCGACGTGCCGCTGACCGCGTCCGCGCTCTTCGGGATGGTGCTGGTCGCCGCGCTCGACTGGCAGGCGTTCCAACCCGAGCGGAGCCTCGACGAGGTGCACGAGGCGCTGTCGCAGCTGCTCCAGGGACGGGTGGGCGGCGCCGCGGCCCACCGCTGTGCTCGGTGATCCGCGGGCCAACCCCCGTTGCGGTAGACGCCCGCGCACCCGATTCCGCCGCCCCGTGTCGGCGGGTCCGGGCCGCGCCCCTTCCGCGAGCTCCACTCTTCCGGCTGCGCCGCGCCCGGCCATCCGTACAGCTACTCATTCCCCTACC
>NZ_JACEGK010000404.1:0-7280 GCF_056859195.1 Streptomyces sp. NH27 | reverse complement strand
CCCGTTGCGCCACCGCTGTCGGCGCCCGCTGCTAGAACGGTACCCATGACGCCGCTCCCCACCCCGCCGCCCGCCGGGGCGTTCCCGGCCCTGCGCTTTCCCGACTGGCTGGAACTGGTGGAGGACCGGTCGGCCGCGCTGCGGAAGGCGGTGGAGACCGCCGACGAGCAGGCCCGGGTGCCGGGTTGCCCGGACTGGACGGTCCGCGACCTGGTGGCGCACGTCGGGCAGGTGCAGCGTTTCTGGGCGGCCGCTGTCGCCGCGGGCCCGGCCACCTGGCCGCCCGACCCGGACTCGGTGGGCAACGACATAGCGCCGACCGGTGAACTGACGGCGTGGTCGGCCCGGTCCACCGCGCTGCTGCTGGACGCGCTGCGGGCGGCCGGCCCGGACCTGGAGTGCTGGACGTGGTGGTCGACGTCGGGCAGCCCGGCGACGGCGGGCGCCGTCGCCCGCCACCAGGTGCAGGAGGCGGCGGTGCACGCGCGGGACGCGCAGGACGCGGTGGGCCCGGCCGAACCGCTGCCGCCGGCGCTGGCGGTGGACGCGGTCGACGAGCTCCTGCACGTCGGCTTCGGCACCATGGACGGCTGGCCGCACGCCCCCGCCCGGGTCGCCCTGGTCTCCGAGGAGGGCCCGGCCTGGACGCTGATACTCGACGCGACCGGTGCTTCCGCGGTGCGCGTCGGCCCAGGCGACGGTCCCACGCCCGGCGCCTCGATCACCGGACCCGCCGAGGAGTTGCTGCTGTCGCTCTACCGGCGGGTCCGGTGGGACGGCGGCACCCTGCGGGTGGGCGGGGACGCGGAACTGGTCCGGCAATTGGTGGTCTGGTCGCCACTGGATTGAGGACGTACCGTCCTGACTGAGGAGTGATGCCCATGTCAGGACGAGCGTTGCGAGTCGGCGGAGCCATAGGCGGGGCGCTCATGTTGCTCTCCGGCTGCTCCTTCGGCACCCACTCTCATGTGACCGCGACCGCTTCGCCTTCCGCGGCGTCCGCACCCCCACCCGTCGGCAGCATCGACCATCCCCGGCCGGTGGAGTGCGTCGACGGCCTCGTCCAGCGCGAAGGCTCCCCGCCTCCACCGCGCCGCCCCACCAACCCGGCCGGCTCACCTACGGGCAAGCCCACCGACTGGTCAGCCACCGGGACCGGCCATCCGACCGCCGGCCACGCCTCGGCGACGCCCGGCGGCTCCGATATCACCGTCGGCCCGCTGACCTGGCAGGGCCTGGGTGGCCTGACCGACGGTGACCAGCACGACCACGGCAGGCAGAACTCCGGCGGCTGGCACTACCTCATCGACACCCTGGTCCGCCCCGACGCCACGGTCACCGTCACCGTCGGCGCCGAGCAGCGGGCCCGCGCCGGACTGGAGTTCGGCGGCGAGTACGGCTCCGCGCCCGCACCCGCGGTCTCCTTCCACTCCTGCCCTGGCAGCCCCACCTCCTTTCGTGGCTCCTTCTTCGTCGCCGGTGACGGCCGCGCCTGCGTCCCGCTGGACGTCAAGGTCGGTGACGCCCCGGCGCGGCACGTGGTGATCTCCTTCTTCAGCGGACGTTGCCCTGCGTAGGGTGGTGGCATGACCGAGTCCAGCCCCGACCCCGCATCCGCTTCCGGGCCCACCGGCGAGCCCGCGCACGACCCGGAGGTCCTCCAACTCGCCGCGCAGGTCTTCGACCTGGCCCGGCAGGGCGACACCGACAAGCTCGCCGCGTACGTCGACGCGGGGGTACCCGCCAACCTGACGAACGACCGCGGCGACAGCCTCGTCATGCTCGCCGCCTACCACGGCCATGCTTCGGCGGTGCACGCCCTGATCAAGCGCGGCGCCGATGTCGACCGGGTCAACGACCGCGGTCAGACCCCGCTCGCCGGTGCAGTGTTCAAGGGCGAGCAGGATGTGATCAGCGCCTTGGTGGAGGCCGGCGCCGACCCGGCCGCGGGCACCCCGTCCGCGATCGAGACAGCCCGGGTGTTCGGCAAGACCGAACTGCTGTCGCTCTTCGGCGCAGAGTGACCACGTCGGGCCCACGGAACGCCGCCGGCTGGGACGGGAGGCGGCCCGGGCCGGCGGAACGCACCGGCTGGGACCAGGACGCAGCCCGGGCCGGCAAGCGGGTCGGAGCGCCCCGGGCCACGGCCGGCCCGCGAGCTGACGAGCTGACGAGCTGACGAGCTGACGGTGAGCTGGTAGCCCGCGAACCGGTGGGGCGGTACGCCAGTGCGCCAGTGGGGCTGCCGAGCAACCGGAAAACCGGCGGGCCCGCGGACCGGAGAACTGCCAACCGAACGACCGGAAAACCGGCGAGCCCGAGCGACCATCAACCGGCGAGCCCTCGGGCCCGACTGACCGTCAACCGGACAACCCTCGTGCCTGCGCGACCGCCGACCCACGCCCCCGTCAACCGACGACACGGCCCGACGTTTCCGTGAGGTCCGCCCGGCCGACTCCCGTGGTCCCGGCCGGGCGGCGTCTCAGCCGATCGCCTCCGCCCGCTCGGCCAGCCGCGCCGCGCCCCGCCCGGTCAGCGAGCCGTACAGCCGCAGCCGGGAGATGCCACCGTCCGGGAAGATCTCGATCCGGGCGTGCGTGGCCGGGGCTGCCTCGTCGACGAGGAAGCGGTGCACGGTGTCGGGGTGCAGCCGCACCCGGTTGAGCAGCGGCACCCACTCCCCGTCTTCTCCGTCGCGTATGGACAAGGTGGCCCAGCCGGCCGCATTGCCTTTCAGATACGCGGTGTCGATCTCGATCGCCCGGATCACGCCCTGCTCGACCAGCCGGTAATCGATCCAGTCGTGTCCGCTGTCCCGGCGGCGGCGGGTCTCCCAACCGTCGTCCATCTTCCGGGAGCGGCCCGGCAGGATGGTGTGCTCGGGCGGCGAGTAGAAACGGTCGGAGGCGTCCTGGACGATGCCGCCGTTCTCCAGCGCGACCAGGTCGATGGTGCCGAGCGCGGCCAGCCAGGCCGGGTCGGGCGCCACCTCTCCGTACACCCGCAGGCGCGCGACTCCGCCGTCAGGGTGCTGGCGCAGCCGCAGGTGGGAAAAGCGCCGCTCCACGCGGATCGCGAAGGCGTTCTCCGCGTGGCCGCCGACCGGGGTCCGCGGCAGCAATGCGGTCCACTCGACCGACGGGTCCGCCAGGTCCTCCGGCCCGGCCGACGGGGAGAGTGTGGCGGCCTCCACCGAGACGGACTGCGGGTAGTTGCCGCGGAAGTGCGCGGTGTCCACCACGATGCCGCGGACCACGCCGGGCACCGCGAGCCGCACCACCGCCCAGTCGTGGTCCGCCGGATCCGGGTGCGGGGTCCGCGCCGAGCGGCCGCGGCGGCGCCGGGTCTCCCAGCCGTCCATCACCTTGCCCTTGTGCCCGAACCGCTCGGGGTCGAAGACCGCGGGCCCGGGAACCAGCAGATTCTCCCGCTCGGCGAAGAACTCGTCGTTGGCCGCGACCACGCCCGCACCGAGCCGGCGGTCGGTCAGCTCCGCCAGCCCGGTGAAGGGCAACTCGGCCCGGCGATAGTCCGCGAACGGGTTCCCCCCGCCGTACGGCAAGGCGTCCCCGGTGAAATCGGTCAGTGCGGTGAAGGCCGCTCCTTCTTCCATGCTCCCCGTCCCCATCTCCGCGGCCCGCGCCGCATTCATGTCCGCCGCCGCGGCTCCGGCTCCCACTCCTGCTCCTGCTCCTGCTCCTGCTCCAGTTCGAGTTCGACTTCCAGCCGGCCCTCTTCGTCCCTCGCTCCGATTCATGCCCCCACCCTCCCCCCATCAACACTTCAGATCCATCGATACTTTTTGAACATTCCTTTCAGTTCAACTTCACGAATGGGTCCAACTCAGCGGCGTGCCGCAGTGCTCCCATCACCCGCCGCACCAGCACCCCCTCCTCCGTGCCCGCGCGGACCGCGGCCACGATCCGGCGCACCGGCCGGTCCGCGTCCAGCGGCCGGACCGCGACCAGACGCCGCCATCCGCCCACGGTCGCCATCTGCGGCACGAGCGCGATCCCCATGCCCGCCGCCACCAGCGAGAAGATGGCCGGCCAGTCGGCCGCGGCATGCGCCTGCTCCGGCACGAAGCCGGCGTCGGCGCAGGCCGAGAGCGTGATGGTGCGCCACGGCCCACCGCTCCCGAAGATCCACGGCTCCTCGGCGAGCGCGGCCAGCCGCAGCCCGGGCGTGGCGGCCAGCGGGTGGCCGATCGGCAGGGCGATGTCCAGCGGGTCGGTGAGCAGCGGGAACACCGTGAACCGCGGGTCCCGGGCGGTGGGCGCGTCGATCGCGAGGGACACCGCGACGTCCACCTCGCCCGCGGCCAATTCCTCGAAGACCGCCGCGGCCTCGATCTCCCGCACCGATACCGTGATCGCGGGCGCGGACTGGCGCAGCAACTCGGCGGCCGGCACGACGAGCCGGCTGATCGCGGTGGCGATGGTGCCGACCTTGACCAGGCCCGCGTCGCCGCGGGCATACCCCTCCAGTTCGGCGCCGGCCCGCTCCAGTTGGGCGAAGACCACCTCGGCGTGGCGCAGCAGGACGTGGGCCGCGCCGGTCAGCCGCACCCCGCGGCCGCGGGCCTCGACGACCGGCGTCCCTATCTGCTTCGAGAGCGTGGCAAGCTGCTGCGACACCGCCGACGGTGTCATCCGCAGGGCGGCCGCCGCGGCGGTGACGGTACCCGCGTCGTGCAGGGCACGGAGGATCTGGAGCTTCTTGAGGTCCCACTCTTTCATACGGCCAGACTAAACAGTCAGCCGAGGATTGTGCGGCCGGATCGATGGGTACGATCGGTCACGACACCGCTGCCGCGCTCCCCGGCCCGCGCGTTCTGCGGTGTTCCTGCGGGCTGACGCCACGCACGCGCTTGAACGCCGCACTGAGGGCGAACGGGCTGCCGTACCCGACCTTGCGCGCCACCGCGGCGATGGTGGCGTCCGGCTCGCGCAGCAGGTCGGCGGCGAGGGCCAGCCGCCAGCTCGTCAGGTAGGCCATCGGCGGTTCGCCGACGAGTTCGGTGAAGCGGCGGCCGAGCGCCGCACGCGACACGCCGGTCTCGGCGGCCAGTTCGGCGACGCTCCAGCCGTGCGCGGGCCGTTCGTGCAGCAGCCGCAGCGCCGGGCCGACCACCGGGTCGCCCTGCGCGGCGTACCACCCCGGCGCGCCCCCCTCCGGCCGGCCGAACCACTCGCGCAGCACCGCGACGAGCAGCAGGTCCAGCAGGCGGTCGAGGATCACGTCCTGCCCGGGCTCGTCGCGCATCACCTCCGCCGACAGCAGCGCGGGCAGCGGGCTGTCCCAGGCGTCCGCCGGCAGCACCAGGACCTGCGGCAGCGCGGCCAGCAGCCGCCGGCTGACCTCGCCGTCCATCTGGTAGGTCCCGCTGATCAGTACCCCCGCGCCCGGCGTGTCCTCACCCGTGTCGCCCCAGGTGCGCACCCCGAGGTCCATCTCCTCGCACAGCTCGTCGCCGTCCGGGGTCTGCGACACCTGGCCGGGCCGGATCACGATCTGCGGCGGCGTCGCCGGGTCGCCCGCGATGGTGTACGGCTCCGGGCCGCGCACCACCGCGATGTCCCCGGGCCCGATCCGCACCGGCGGCTCCCGATCGGGCACCACCCACGCGTCCCCGTCGACCGGGTAGAGCAGCGTCAGCGGGGCGCGGTCGGCGATCCGGATCGCCCACGGCGGTGCCAGCACCGAGCGCAGCAGGAACGCGCCACGCGCCCGCGGGCCGTCGAGCAGGTCGGTCAGCGCGTCCATGCCGCCCTCAGATGCACGTCAGGTGTGCGTACAGGTGCATGCGTCGCAGCGTAGACGGTGGACGCGCGCGTATGCAGGTGAGTTTCTCGGCCATGGCCGGGACCGGGACCGGGCGACTGTAATCAACTGCATGACGACGAACTCCACCTCCCACACCCCCAACACGCCATACGCGCATGCCGCCTCGCAGCCTCCCGCCACGCCATACGCCCCCAACACGCCATATGCCCCCACCGCCGCGCAGTCTCCCGCCACGCCGCACGCCCCCGCCAAGAGAGTTGCCATGTCCACTGATCTCCGCAGCCTGACGCTGCTCGCCACGACCCTCACCACCGGGCTGATGGCCGGCCTGTACTTCGCGTTCTCATGTGCGGTGATGCCGGGCCTCGGCCAGTCGTCCGACCGCACCTTCGTGGAGTCCATGCAGCGCATCAACGTGGCGATCCTGAACGGCTGGTTCAGCCTGGCGTTCGGCGGCGCCCTGGTGCTCGGCGGAATCGCGATCGCGCTGCACCGGCGCGGCGAGGCAAGTACGGCGCTGCCGTGGATCATCGCGGGCGTCGCGCTCTACACGGTGTCGCTGCTGATCACGATGGGCTTGAACGTGCCGCTGAACGACCAGTTGGCGAAGGCCGGCGACCCGGCCAAGGTCCACAATCTGGCCGCCGTGCGGGAACGGTTCGAGTCCACGTGGGTGCACTGGAACGTCGCCCGCACCCTCGCCTGCACGGCCTCGCTGGGCTGCCTGGCGTGGGCGATGCGGGTCGCGGCCCGGGCGAGCGGACGGGTGTGACGACCGGCGCAGGACGCGGACCGGTACGGGGATCGCCGCCGGGTCAGCCCACCGGGTCGGCCGCAGCGGCCGCGCCCGTTGTGCCCGTTGTGCCCGTCTTGCTCGCCGTGCTCGCCGCCTCCGAAGGGTTCGCCGCGCCCGCCACCTCCGCCGCGATCCGCCGCGCCACGTCCCCCGGCGGCGTCCCGGCCGTATCGACGACCGTGCCCGCCTCGCGCAGCCACGGCAGCGCCGCCTCGTACTCGGCGACGTGGTCGAGCCGCCACTGCCGCGCTGCCGCCCCTTCGGTGTCCTGCTCGATCCGCCGGACCAGCTCCGCCGGATCGGCGTGCAGCACGAAGTGGTGGACGGGCACGCCGGCTTCGGCCAGCCCGCCGGACAGCTCGGTCCAGTACGCCTCGACCAGCACCGACTGCGGGATGACGAGGGTGCCGCCGACATAGTCGAGCAGCTGGACGGCGGTCTGCACGACCAGCGACCGCCACGGCGGGTGTTCCTGGAAGTCCCGCACCGGCTTGTCGGTCAGGAACGGCCGGATCATATAGCCGACGTACTCGGAGTCGAAGATCCGCGCGCCGGGCAGCATCTCGGTGAGCAGCTGGGACGTGGTCGTCTTGCCAGCGCCGAAGGTGCCGTTGAGCCATACGATCATGGCCCCGAGCGTACTGCCGCGACCGGCAAGGTTCACCGGTTCGCGGTTTGCGGGGCCGGCCCCAGCGCC
>NZ_JACEGK010000403.1:0-7303 GCF_056859195.1 Streptomyces sp. NH27 | reverse complement strand
TCCACCATCAGTGGCCCACCTGGCGGCGACGCAACCAAGCCCGCTCCCGCTGGCACCACAACAAGCGACGCCTCACCGACCTCGACTGAACCCACATCCCAACAACCCATCAGGTCACAACGTGCGACTGAAGTACCGGGCCGAAAGGGAAAGCACATCCGGTCCAAAGGCGGTACTGGCCCGCCAGCATCACGCCAACTTCCAATCCGACCCGAGGGCGGGACGCTCACAAAGATCCGGCGCCGTGGCCAGCGATGGTTATCGAGTCGCCGTAAGGGGTTTTGTAGGGGGCCGGATAGGGGGGTGCGGGTCAGAGCCGGACGGCTAGGCTCAATGTGACCGGAATACCGCCAGCGAGGATGGAGCCGTGGCAAATCTTCACGCATGGCGGGCGCTCTCAGCAGCGTCCGGCCGGAGCGCCGTGCGTTCCTCGGACATCGATCTGCCGGGACGTTCCAAGACCGGTTACGCGTTTCCGGTGGCGGAAACGGCAGGGACAATCACCTGGCGAGCGACCCGGCGCCCGGACAGCCGCGTCCGCACCGGCACCGGACGGTTCCGTTCGGTGCCGCGGCCGGTGGTGATGGACATCATCACCGGCCGCCTTGACCACATCGGTGACCTCCGGGCGTGAACGGGACCCGGCGGGTTCAGCGGAATTGGACCGTCGACACGACGAGAGGAGAGGGCATGTGGCACACCGGAAAGGAATCGGCCGACCGGGCGAGCGGCCAGGTCCGGCTCGAAGGAGGGCCGACGGAGCTCGCCGGCACTGTGGACCTGGAGGAATTCAAAGAAGCATTCCGCTCGGACGAGAAGATAAAGATCCGCTACCGCAACGGATATGAGCACTACGAGTCCGTGGGCGACCCGACCTCCGCCGATTTCCGCTGGGTGGGAACCACCAAGATCGCTGAATGAGAGCGGGAGATCACCGGCATACAGATGCGGAAACCAGTCAGTGGTACCCGGTCGGCGGGCGGCCGGCGCCGTGTCGTTCGAACCACAACAGCGGCCGGGGCAACGGTCTCCGCAACCGCGGCGTCCGGCACCGCGACCCCGCGGAGCCCGGCCGACCGTGGGATGCCACCATGTCCCGGCTCCGACACCCGCGCGGCAGGCGGTGCACCCGACTCCACTGAAGCCCGTGGTGTGCGGGACGGCGCATGACGTCCGCGCGGGTCCGGGTGGGACGAGGCGCGGCTGACATACGCCCTGGCGTTGTGGACGAGGACGGTCCTGGTACCGGTGCCGTCCGGCGTGTGGATGGGGCTGCCGGACCGGCCGACCGGCGCGCGAGGCACCGGCTGCGGCCTGCCCGTACCGATGTCCCGCGGGCTGCGGGCCGGGGAGCCGCGGTGGCTGACCCGGCGACGAGAACGGCCGGCCCCCAGCCGGGTTCCCGGGTATCAACGCCGCAAAGACGCGGTCGGCCGCCTGGGGACTTCACCCCAGCTGGCCGGTTGTCCGGGGACAACCGGCCTTCCTGGTACTGAGTCGGCGCGGACTGCTTCACGGCGGTAACGGGTCCGGGTGTCCGCGCGACCAGATCGCGGGCCATCGCCGGGTGGCGCGTGGGCGGCGGCGGTCAGGGGACGGGTTCCGGCAGGCGCAAGGAGAGTTGGGTACGGCGGCGTATACCGAGTTTCCGGTAAGCACGGGTGAGGTGCTGTTCGACCGTGCTGACCGTGATGAAGAGCTTTCCGGCGATCTGCTCGTTCGTGGACCCCCGTGCGGCCAGGTCCGCCACACGCCACTCCGCCGAGCTGAGCCGGCTGGCGGGCGCGGCGGCCTCGTTCGCGCTCTCCGCTCCGTCCTCGGCCGCCGCCGGTGGCCGCGGCAAGAGCGCCGCGGCGCAGCGATCCGCCAGTGCCTTCGCCTTGTGGGCGTGCCGGCGGGCCTGGACGGAGTCGCCCAGTGACTCGTAGGCGTGGCCCAGATCGGCGAAGGTGTAGGCCAGGTTCAGCAAGTCGCCGGAGTGGTCGAGGACGCTCGCCGCTTTCAGCAGCACCGGTAGACGCTCGTTCAGGCTGAGGGTGGCTGCCATGGCGCGGTAGGTCAGGCCGCGCGTCCGCGCGTGGTCCGGTGGGACCAGCGACATCTGCTCCGTCAGGAGTTCCCTCGCCTGGGCCACCAGGCCCTTGTGGAGGTACGCGCGGGCAGCGTTGACGCGCCAGGGCACCGCGGACGGGCAATCGGCCTCCCAGACCTTCATCAGGTGCCCGGCCGCCAGGAAGTCCTGGAGGGCGCTGTCGTGGCGGCCGCGGGCGAGGTGAAAGTGGCCACGGGCGTCGAGATAGACTATTCCACCCAGGGTCCCGAAGGCAGCACTGGGGACGGGGAGTTCACACAGCCGCCCGGCCTCCGCGAGGTTCCCCATCGCCGTGGTGGTGAGGATGAGGAGGGACAGGGGGAAAACGATGGCCATCCCCCAGCTCTCGCGGGGCATCATCGCGAGGGCGGCATATGCCTGTCGCTTGGCGCTCGCCAGGTCTCCAAGACGGTAGTGGATCTCCGCGCGCACCGAGGCGAACATGGCGTTCCACGCGAGCCCGTGCGTCTCCCCCATGGAGGCGAGGAGTGCGTCGCACCACACCGACGCCTTGTCCAGGTTGTCGGAACAGATCAGCACCATGAGCGAGGCGAGCGACGACGCCGAACTCGCCGTTCCGGCCAGTGCCTCCCGAAGGACGATTCCCGCGGCGGCGACGGCCCCTTGCTCGCCGGCGCCGCGCAGGACCGCGCCGAGTGCGGCCGCGGCCCGGTGCTCGGGCGCGCCAAGGCCAAGGTCCGGCGGGAGCGCGTCGTCGAGCCCCGGGGCGGCCGCGATACCCGGGTAGATGAGCGGGAGCCACAACCGCAACTGCTCGGTGTACGGGACGGCGTCCGCGCCGGAGTCGTCGCCGAGGCGCGCCATCACGCGTGTCGCCTGCTCAACCTGGCCGTTCCAGAGCAGGCTTCTGACGACGGGGACCGACTGCCGGACAGACAGCTCGCCGTGCTCGGCGGCTGCGACCAGGTCAGGCAGGTAGCTCTTCACCGCCGCGGGGTTGTACCGCCACATGACGTCGGCGAGCCTCGCGGCGGTGTCGATCCGCTCCCGCCCATCCGCGCTCTCGTGGTGCGCCCGTCCGAGATAGCTGATGGCCGCCCTATGGTCCCCGCCGGCGAGGGCTTGGTCCGCCGCGTCACACAGGATCTGCTTGGCCCACGGGATCGCCTCGTCGATACGCATCAGGTGCTCGGCCGTCACCAGGGCGGGGGCGCCGACGTGGGGCAGCAGGCGGGCGGCGCGGGACCGCATGGCGTGCCGCTCCTTCTGCGGGATGCTGCCGAGCACGGCCTCACGCACGCTCGGCTGCCCGAGGAGCCAGTGCTCCAGCAGCCCGCCGACGCCAGGCGACTCGGCGACCCGCGCGACGGATTCCGGGTCCATGTCGCAGAGCCGCGCGATGACCGCCGCCGACCGGAACTCCCCCAGCGTGGCCATCGCCTGCGCAATCTCCAACACGACGGACTCGGCCCGGTACAGGCAGCTCAGGACGGCACGGCCGAAGGCTGGGCCGACCACCGGCCGCCGCTGCGCGGCCGAGTCCGCGACCGTGCCGGTGTAGTCCTCGGCCAGCGCGCGCACCAGCAACGGTCGGCCGCCGCTGAGCTCCCTGCACTCGGACGCGATCCGCCCGGCCGTCTCCAGGCCGAAATGCTCTTCGAGCAAAGTCGCCACACCGGTCTTCGAGAGCGGCTCAAGGACTATTCGAGTGCAGTTCGGCATCCTGAGGATCTCAGCCTGGAGGATGCGCTGGACGCTCTCCCGGCCCATGTCCGGACAGTAGGTGAGGACGACGGTCATCGGTACGTTGCCCATCCGGCGCATGAGTGCGAGCAGGTACCGCATCGACTCGACGTCCATGAAGTGCGCGTCGTCGATGCAGACCACCAACTGCAGGCCACCGGCCAGGAACTGGAGGGCGCTGTGCAACAGGCCGAGTATCGGCGGGGAGATCTCGCTGTGCGCTCCCCCCCAGCCGGCGTTCTCCACCAGCGTGCGCACCTCGACTTCCACCCCGTGCGACAGGAGCCGTCGTCCCCCCAGCAGTTGGTCGACGATCCCCAGTGGCTGGTACCGCTCGAAACTCGACGCGGTGGCCTCCAGGACCATCGCCCCGGCCTCGGCGGGCTCGCGAGCGAAGGACTCGAGTAACGCGGTCTTACCGCTTGCCAGCGGGCCGCTGATGGCGACTATCCGGCACCGGCCCAGCGAACTCTCGTGGTAGATCTGGGCCAGGGTCTTTTCTTCCTCGTCCCGTTCGACCAGTTTCTCCATCACTTCTCACAATCTCGCAACAGGGGACAGGGGGATCAGCACCCGACGAATTCACGCGAGCATGTGTGTGAAATATCAGGAATAGTCGTGCGCTTCGGAGGCCGATGCCGCCTCCGGGGCACTCGGCGCTGGCGCCACTCCGTGCCTGCGGTCGATCGCGGTGATGAGTGGCCCGGTCATAGCGGTGGTGATCAGAGCCATGAGGACCAGGACCGTGAACAGCCGACCGTCGATAATTCCCGCGCTCAACCCCACGTTCAGCGCGATGAGTTCGGTCAGACCCCGAGTGTTCACCAGGGCGCCGACGGTGACCGACTGCCTGTGGTCGAGACCGCCGAGCCGCGCCATCGCGTAGCCCGAGGTGACCTTCGCGACGATCGCGCCCGCCAGGACCACAGCCAGCAGAAGCACGTCGGGACGGCTGAGCGTACTGATGTTGGTCGTCAGTCCGGTGACCACGAAGAACAGGGGCAGCAGCAGTCCTCCGGTCTGCTCCATCGAGCGCACCACGTCCGCGTCCGGTGCGCCGTCCGGTTTGGGCATGACGAGTCCGGCGACGAAGGCCCCGAAGATCGGGTGCAGGCCGAGGGAGGCGGTGGCCCACGCCCCCGCCGCGGCCAGCACGAGTGCGATCGGCAGGCTGCTCGACGTCACGGCGCCCGGGCGCTGGGTTAGCCACTTCAGCGCGGGGCGGACCACGAAGATCATCAGCGCGGCGAAACCCGCGAGGAGCAGCAGCGTCTCAAGCCAGGGCCTGCTCCCGGCCTCGTCGGTGCCGATGAGGGCGGCGGCCAGGATGAGCCAGGCGAACAGGTCCATGAGCCCGGCGGCCGAGGTGGCGATGTTCCCCACGGCTGTCCCGGCGATCCCGCGTTCCGCCGCGATCGCCGCGAGCACCGGGAGAGCCGTGATGGACGTCGCGACGCCGAAGAAGAGCACGAAGGAACGGCCGTCGGCGTGCTGGGAGTCGAAGGTGCCGAGGTGCCGCACCCCGAGGGCGACCAGACAGCCCAGGGCCAGGGGGATGAGCATCGCGCCGGTGGAGATGAGCAGGACCGGCTTGCGGTGGCGGCGGACGGATCCCAGGTCGATCTCGTAGCCCACGCCGAACATGAAGATCACCACGGCGATCTGGGCGATCACGGAGATGAAGGGCACCGCCTCGGGCCGGAAGAGGTGGTCCGTCGGGTTACCGGGAAGTCTACCGAGCAGACTCGGTCCGAGGATGACACCGGCGGCGATCTGACCGAAGACCGTCGGCTGCCCTATGCGACGCGCGAGGGCTCCGAGGATTCCGGACGCCCCGAGTACGAGTGCGATGTCGCCGACCACGTCGGCCGTCACCACGTCCATTTGCATTACCAACCCCCGTTTGGTCGATAAGAACGATTAGCGCCGTGCCGCTCTCAGAGCCAGTGCGCATCTCTGGCAATCCGTAACGCGTCGATGCGATTGCGCGCGCCGAGCTTCGCCACAAGGGAGGAGAGGTAGTTGCGCACGGTGCCCTCGGAAAGGTGCAACCGTGTCGCGATCTCGACGATCGTGTCTCCGTGGGAAAGGCATTCCAGGACGGAGAGTTGGCGCGCGGTCAGCGGGCAGCCCGCGTTCGCCAGGGCTGCAACCATGAGGTCGGCGTCGAAGACGCGTTCACCCTGGTGGACCCGGTGCAGGCCCTCGAAGAAGCGACTGGGCGGTACGCTCCGCTGCAACATGCCGTCGACGCCGCCGGAGAACGCCTGCCGGGCGATCGATCGGGTGAAACTCTCGGCCAGCACCAGGCTCCGGCACTCCGGCAGGCTCGCGATCTTCTCGGCAACGCTGATCGCGCTGCTGTCAGCGCCGTCGAAGCTGATGACCGCGATATCCGGCCGGTGAATCTCAGCGAACTCCAACGCATCGGCGTCGCCGCCGACCGCCCCGACGACCCGGATCTCCTCGCACTTCTCCATCAACGCGGCAAGCGCACTGCGGGAAAGCAGCAAATCGTCCGATATCATTACTTTGATGATCATTGATTCCTCCTGGGATGAGGAACGATTCGCCGGCGGCCGAAAAGGGTCGAACCGGTGGTCAGCTCGGTGGCCCGGCCGAGAGCGGCCCGTCCCGTGCGATGTCGACGTCCGGCGACGCCGGTCGGCCGTACGGAAAGACCCCGCCAGACCAGTGACGGTGCGGTGCGTCGCGACGCCCATCGGCCAGCAGCGCGCGTAGACCGTCCTCATCACGGGCACAAGGGGGTGCTCCGCCCCAGCCGCGGAGTTGCTGGCACGGCGGCAGCGGACCGCCATCCGTCCGTCGACCCGTCAGCACACCGGATGCGCCCGGCTACCGGCACGTGGGCAAAGGTCGCCGTCGCGAATCCGGCGGCTTCGACAACCTCGGCTCTATCGCGCTGGGAGTACAACGGCCGGCAGCGCGCCTGCTCCATTCTACGGCCAGGAGAAAACCGCCACTGACGGCCGGTCCAGTCCCTTGGCTTAATAACCTGGCCATGCGATGAGGGCTCGGCGTCGCCATACATCCCATGTACGCATTTGAGGCTCTATTCACTGCCTATACACCCCCGAGATTGAGCCATCGCCGATGGTAGCCAGTCCCTATGTGGGAGGTCAAGAAGCTCGGGCCAGAGAACTGCTTCGAGTCACCGGCGGTGGAGCGAAGTAATCCGGTTTTAATTATGCGATAGATTAGTCGGGGATCGTGGGTTCGTTTGGTTTGCGCCACCTTCGGGTGATTTCAGGTTTGGGTAGGGCGTTCGTTACAGGACTTCGGTTTATCAGCCGCGCCGTTTCGGAAGGCCGGCCGTGCACCTGGAGGCCAGGGCGGTTTCAAAGTCTTGGTGATCAAGCAGATGGGCTGGTCACGACGGCATCACGATGGTCCGGTGGCCCGCCACGCACGCAACGAAGCTCCGGTCGGTGCAGGTGACCAGTCAAGTCGCCTGTACCGCCCGGAGCTTCGATGTGCCGTCAGTCT
>NZ_JACEGK010000402.1:0-7334 GCF_056859195.1 Streptomyces sp. NH27 | reverse complement strand
GAGTGTGGGCGGGGCGAGTTGTCTGCCCGAATGCCGGGGCGGTGATCGCGAACTCGTGCGGCCTCGAACGAAACAGGGAGGCCGACGCGTTGATTCAGTGGTTGACCAGGTACGCCTCGAGGCCGGTGTCCGCTGTGTCCCGGCCTCCTGACGTGGTGGTGTTCACGGACGCTTCCCACATGTGCGCCGAGCCGGCGATGACCGCCCATCCTGCGAAGAGCCCGGCCGCCTCCCGGGTGCACTGGAAGCGGGAGTGGCCCTTGTCGTCCCAGGTGCAGGTGCCCATGGCCTGGAACGAGGGGTAGGTCCGCTGGATGAAGGCGGTGGCGGAGCCGGTGTGCGGAACCTGCTGGAGGGTGATGTCGTTGCCCCGCCCCAGGGCGTTGTGCGGGCCGGAGTACACGCAGGTGAAGCCCTTGGACTTGGCCGTGGTGACGGCCAGGCCGCTGATCTTGGTCACCTGGGCCGGGGTGAGGCCGATCGCGGCGCACGGGTCTGCACCGCCTGCCGGGGGCGCCGCCAGGGAAGTTGACGGTGAGGGCGCCTTGGGCGAGGCGGATCCTGGATGCCCTGGGTGCGCGGCAGACGTGCCGGGTGAGGTGGTGCTGGACGCCGCGGCGGTCGACGTTGCGGACGCTGCCGGATCAGCGTGCCCTCCGGACGAGCAGCCGGTCAGGACCAGTCCGAGTGCCATGGCCGGTATCGCCGGCCGGGCGACCAGTCCTGCACGTCGAGTCAACAAGTGAGTCTCCTACGCCTTGTCCGTGGCAACGCTCCAGCGTATCCAGGTTCCGGACGGCGGCTTCCGGGGAGGTGCTGTACGCGGATTTCGAGCCCTGCCCGTCGGCTCGGACGGCTCGGGCGGCTCTGACCAGGGCCTGCCCGAGCCGCTCGGGTCACTCGCAGAAGACCTGGATCCTGCTGCCGGGGTCGTCGATGTCGACGGTGACGTCGTCGAGTTGGTCGACGAGGTCCTCGATGTGCTCCGGCTTGAGTTCGGTGAGGTCGATCGGTACCCCCGACTTGTTCAACTCGGCGTTGAGCTTGGTGAGTGCCTGCGGCGGGACGAGGCTCGCGAGGCGGACTCCGGCACGCAGCAGTTGCAGGGGGACGCGGATGTTGATCCGGCTGGGCCCGTCACCAGTACCGTCGCCCTTGCCGTCGGTGTCACCAGCACCGGTCCCGCCACCGCTCCCGGCCGAATTCATCACCACGCGCAGGTACTTGGGGCGCGACTTCGGACCGGGTTCCGCCCCCGGCCGCGTCTCGGACCGTTCCGGTTCGAGCGCGTCGATCAGGGCGTCGGCCTCCTCCGTACTGATCCTGCCCTCGGCCAACATCTGCAGGATCAGGCGGCGTTGCTCGTTCATGGCTGTGTTCTCCTCTGACTCATGGCTCATGGCTCATGGCTCATGGCTCATGGCTCATCTGATGCTGACGAGGAAGCCGGTACGGCCGTCCTCGATCTCGATACGGGTGCCGGGCAGCGCCCACAGCAGTCGTCCGGCGCCGCGCAGCGCGCCCACCGGGCTGATCCGGGTGACGATGCATGCGACCACCCCGGCCAGTACGGCGAGCACCAGCAGCGGTGACAGCACCAGCAGCAGCGGCAGCACCGGGCCGTGCAGTCGCCGCCAGCGGCCGTCGGGGCGCCGCCAGCCCACCGTCACCAACTGCGGTATCACCGCTGCCTCTTGAGCTCGGCCAGCGCCTCCTGCGCGCTGATCTCCCCCCGCCGCAGGCGGTCGACGACGTCGGCCTGGGTCGGTTCCGGGTCGATGTCGACGAACTCGAGTTGCTCGGCAATCCGGTTCAGCCGCGCCTTGACGGTCGGGTAGCTCACCCCGAAGGTCCGCTCCATCTCCTTGATCGAGCCGTGCGACCGTACGAACGCGGCGACGAACACCTGGTCGTCAAAGCCGAGTTGGGCGAGCTGGGGCGGCTCGAACTCGCCCTCCACCGCCACGCCGCTACCGGCCAGCCGGACCCGCTCGACCGTGAACGGCCGCCCCCGGGTCAGTTCCGTCAACGCCTGCCAGTCCACCGTCTGCTCCCTACTCTCGGTGTCGCGCTCACCATTAAGTTGTACCTTGACTTTCTTAAGGCGTCAACGAAGAAACCTTGAGTTTTCTGATCCCGACTTCAGTGATCTGGAGTCCGGGGGTACGGTCACCCGGCCGTCGCCCCGCCGACGGCTCCCGACCCGGCGAGCCCGGCACGACGAACCCGTGCCCGTACAGCCATCGCCCTCTGCCCTTGCATACCTGGACGCGGCAGATCATCACGCCTAGTAAGGAGGGGAGTTGCTCCAGGAGGGGACTACGCATGCGCGACCACGCCATAGCCGCGGCCGAAGAACGCCGGGCCGCCACCCGCTCGCCCGCGAGCGGGACCCGGAGGCCGGGCCATGCACTACTCGCCCTGCAACCCGCCGTCGGCAACGCCGCCGTCGTACAGATGCTGCGCGACGCCGGACACCCCTGGGCGCACGAACCGGACCCGCACCACCCGAACCCGCACCGCGCGGACGCGCACCCGGGCGACCGGCAGATGAACGGGGCCGCGGTACAGCGGACCCCCGGCCCGGCCACCGAGGAAGTGCGGAAGCGGCCGAGCCCGGGCCAGGTGACCGCCCCGGACCTCGCCCTGGAGGCCGGGCAGGAGGTCCACTCGGAGCTGGACGCCCCCACCCGCATGCTCAACCGGGTGGCCCGGGTGATGATGGGCGCGCACTACGCGGACGACGGCGGCATGCCGCTCGGCAAGGCCGGAACGCCCCACCTGGCACTGACCGTTATCGGCGGAAAGATACATATAGCGGGCAACACCGGTATGTCGCAAGGGAAGCGGGACGCCGCCACGGACCGCCTGAAAGAGGGGCTGGCAGGCGGCGGTCACGACGAGAAGAAGCTCGCGGCCCTGATCAACGGCGGGTACGGCAAACGGCACTCCGAGACCGGCGGCGCGGCAGCGCACGAGCATCTTGAGGCCATCAGGAACGCCGTGGCGGACCCCAAGAGCCTGGAGTGGCACAACACGGTGAAGGGCCCCGGGCCCAAGGGAGTTGTCCACGGCGAGATGGCCCTGCTGGACGCGGTGGCGAAGTCGATGCGGGAGCATCCCGATCCGCAGTCCGGGCAGCTTCAGGACTGGCCCATTGGCGGCCGGAAGCGGGACTGCGTCGCCTGCCACTGGGCGCACGCCATCTTCAACACCCACGTCGCCAACAAGCTCGGGTACCGGATCGTGACGTCAGGCAGCCACGGAGGCTTCTTCCCCAACTGGAAGATGCCGGCCTGGATGGCCGACGACGCCGAGGCGAGGGCCGCGATGCGGAAGAAGGTGGAGAGCAGCGGCCACCAGGTCAAGGACGACATCGTCCTGGAAGGCTTCACCGACAAGGGAAGCAGCCACAAGCTGAACCCTCCCCACCGCGGCGACGAGCCCTACCTCTCCGACTCCTCCGAGGACGAGGGCGCCTGACGCCCCGCCCCCAATTGCGGCCGCCCCTCTACTTCCCGGGCCGCCCCTTCCCGCGTCGCCGTTGCGTGGTCAGACGACGTGGAACTCGTCGGCGCGGCGGGCAGCGCGTCCACGAACCGAGCCCTACCCGGACGTCGAGGTGGTGACCGTATCCGGATCGGTGGAACGTCGCGGCGTCGCGGAGCCTGCCGCGGGCTTGGACCTCGCCAGCCACAGGCCGGTGAACGCGGCGGTGGCCAAAGTGATGGCGCCGGCGGCGAGGAAGGCGCTGTTGAGGCCGGTCTCGAAGGAGGCGCCGCCGGATTGCCGGCTGCGGACGATGGCTCCGAGCACCGCCACGCCGAGCACCGCGCCGATCTGCCGGGTGGTGCTGCTGATGCCTGACGCGAGGCCGCCCTCCTGCGGGCCGACTGCTTGGATGGCGGCTCCCGTCAGTGGGGACAGGGTCAGGGCGAAGCCGATGCCGGCGACGTCCAGCCGCGGGCACCACCCTCGATCAGCCCGTACGTCAGCGCCCCCACCCCCAGAACGGACAGCACCGTCCCCGGGATGTCGATCGCGGGGGCGTTCGGGTTGCGGGCCTCGTCGAGGCTGCGCAGACCGACCAGCACAAGGACCACGCCGATGGGCAGATTGACCAGGAAGATGGCGGGCCAGCCGAAGGCATCGGTCAGCACGCCGCCGGCCACGGGGCCCGCGGCCAGACCGATTCCGCTGAATCCGGCCCACAGCCCGATCGCCTTGACCCGTTCCTGCGGCACCGGATAGGCGGCGGCGAGCAGGGCCAGCGAGGCGGGACTCAGCGCCGCGGCCCCGATGCCCTGGAGCACCCGGCCGGCGACCAGCCAGCCGAGCGAGGGCGCGAGGCTGCACAGCACCGACGCGGCGGTGAACACCACCACGCCGGTCAGGTACCGCTTGCGGCCGAACCGGTCGGCGAAGACACCGCCGGACAGCAGCAGCATGGCAACCAGCAGTACGTACGCGTCGACGATCCATTAGTCCGTGCTCGATCGCGCCCGCGAACGCGGCGAGGACGCACTCGACGCGTTGGGCGTGCTGGACCACATCCTGGCCCCGATGTACATCCGCGTCCTGCTCGGCAGGGGCGAGCTCACCCCGGACTACGTCAACGGGCTGGTCGACCGCTTGCTGTGACCTCGACCTGGTACGACCGGGATCAGCCCTCGGACGCGGCGCCAGGGCTCCGTGAGGCGCGCGCCGGCTCACACGGCCCGGCCGAATCCGTCGGCCGACGGTTCGCCGCTGCGGATCGGGGTGAAGTAGACGTCCAGGTACGGGAATTGGCCCTGCTCGCGGGGGACCGACCCGAGCTCAGGCCGAACGGAACTCGCCGGCGCGGACGGCCTCGACGAAAGAGGTCCACTCCGTGGCGGTGAAGGCGAGTGCCGGACCGTGCGGGTCCTTGGAGTCACGCACGGCGGCGCTGGCGGTCAACTCGGCGAACTCGACGCACGCCCCGCCACCGGAGTCGCCGCCGCTGTAGCTGCTCTTGCGCCAAGCAGCACCGCTCAGTTCAGATGCGTGCATCGCCCCTACCTCCGCCGGTCTCAGCTCAGCGCTCAGGATGCGGTGAACCGCACAGGGTTCACCGCTCCCTCGCATTCGATTGTGGCGGACGGTCAGGCGGTAGGGAACTCGTCGGCGCGGACGGCCTCGACGAAAGAGGTCCACTCCGTGGCGGTGAAGGCGAGTGCCGGACCGTGCGGGTCCTTGGAGTCACGCACGGCGGCGCTGGCGGTCAACTCGGCGAACTCGACGCACTCCCCACCACCGGAGTTTCCTCCGCTGTAACTGCTCTTGCGCCAAGCGGCACCGCCCAGTTCGGATGCGTGCATCGCCTCTACCTCCGCTTCCTGCCGTCTCACAGTTCTTGCTTGATCCGCTCGATCAGGTCAAGGCTGGCCGTCGGACTCAGCGCCGCCGACCTCAGCGAGTCGAAGGTAAGGGTATAGGTGCTGGTCTCCTCCGGCGTCTCCATATACAGGGTGCCCGTGTGATGCTCGACAGTCACCACGTCGGAGAACGCCGGGGTGGGGAAGCCGAAGATCACGAAGGCACCAGTGAGTCCCGGATGTGCTCCTGCGCTCAACGGCAGCACTTGCAGTTCGATGTTCGGCCGCTCCGCCAGCGCATGAAGTTGATCAAGTTGCGCAGCCATCACCTTTCCGGACCCCACGTTGCTGCGTAGTGCCGCCTCGCCTTCGATAAGGCAGACGCGCGGCGCCCGCTCGCCGTCGAGCACCGTCTGCCGCTGCATGCGGACGTTCACCAACTGGTTGATCTTCTCGTCACTGAGCATCGCGGGGTTGGCACGGTACAGGGCGCGTGCGTAGTCGCCGGTCTGGAACAGGCCGCTGATCAACAAGGGTTCGAAGGAGCGGATGTAGTCGGCCGTCTGCTCGTAGTCGATGTGGTCGGCGTACGAAGGCAGGTCGTTCCAGACGCGCTGGACCCACCCGCGTTCGCGGCTGCGCCGTGCGAGGCCGACCAGACCGTCGACGTACTCCGGGTCGTTGACGTCGTAGAACGCCAGGAGGGCGCGTAGTTCGCCGACCGAGATGCCGAGATGCGCGTTCTCGATCCGGCTTATCTTGCTGCGGTGGCAGCCGATCTGGTCGGCTGCCTGGTCCGGCGTCTTGCCGGCTTCCTCGCGCAGCCGCACCAGCATCGTGGCGAGACGGCGACGACGCACCGTCGGGCGTGGTTGAACCACGGTCACCCCTTCGTTCAGGCGTGGACGGGCGTAGAGAGTATCGCCCGCCACCCGCTTTGGAACATTTTCCATCCGATTCGGTTGCGGACCACCGGGTGAGCGGAGCATGCTGGTTGCGCGGCAAACTGCGCGCGTAGTACGCACCCTGACGGTCCATCGACAGCATCGCACGAGGAGGTCGGCCGTCACGGTCTTTCGGTCAACACCCACCCGGGTGCGCCGGGCCGCATCCCGCGAACGAACCCACTGCGTGGAGAAGGAGAATCACCCATGACCAATCCCGGCCGCTTCAACTCGAAGAAGTTGGACCCGTCGTTGTCCGCTCGGTCTTTGTACGGGGCCGAGTTGCGGTACTACCGGGAGCGCGCGGGGCTGACGCTCGGGGAGTTGGCGGAGATGCTGCACATCGAGTTGTCGTACCTCGCCCGCATCGAGCAGGGGGAGCGCAGGTTCGACCCGGAGCTGACCGCGGTGCTGGACCGGCTGCTGGACACCGGCGGGTTCTTCACCCGGAACGCCGCCGCTGGGCGCACCGCGCCGGACCCCAACCGGCTTGCCCCGCTGGCCGATTGGGAACGGTTCGCCGCGACCATCAAGGAGTGGGACGCCGCGCTCGTACCGGGTCTGCTCCAGACGGACGCGTACGCGAAGGCCGTCGCGGAGACGTACGCACCGCTGCTCGCGGACCGGCCCACCCGTTACCGGTGGGAGGCGCGGCTGTCCCGTACGCCCGTGCTGCACGACCCGCAGGGACCGCGCTATCTGGCCGTGCTCGGCGAGACCGTACTGCACCGCGGCCTCGGCGGCCCCGCCGTCATGGCCGAGCAACTCCACTGCCTGGTCAAGCTGGTTCGCCGCCGGCGGATCACCGTGCGGGTGCTCCCGCTGTCCGCGACGCCGCACCCCACCGGCACCGACGGCGCGCTGCGCCTGATGACGTACGCCGACGAGTGCCCGACCATGCACTTCACCACCCACCACACCGGCAACCACCTCACCGACCCCGGCGCCGTGAACCTCGCCCACCTCACCCACGACCTGCTCACCGCCGCCGCCCTCGCCCCGGACGCCTCGCTGGCCCTGATCGAGTCCACGGCGACGGCCTACCAGGCCC
>NZ_JACEGK010000401.1:0-7343 GCF_056859195.1 Streptomyces sp. NH27 | reverse complement strand
CCCCCCACCCCGCACAAACCGAGCCCCTCGGGCGGTGCGAGGGCGCTGCGCGCCGGCCTTGCGACCCGCGCCGGCCGGGTGGTCGGGCGTGGACGGGACGTCGTGGACGGGACGGGGCACCCAGGCGGCCGGGGCGCCCCGTGGGTTCATCCGGCGGCGGACGCCGTGAGGATGGCCGCGCAGATGCGGGCGACGTCCTCCTCCCCGGTGACGTAAGGGGGCATCGCGTAGACGAGATCGCGGAAGGGCCGCAGCCATACGCCCGCGCGGACCGCGGCGCGGGTGGCCGCGTCGATGTCGACGGGGTGGTCGAGCTGGACCACCCCGATCGCGCCGAGCACACGTACATCGCGCACCCCGGGCAACTCGGCCGCGGGCGCCAGCCCTTCGCGCAGGCCGGCCTCGATCCGCTTGACCTCGGTCGCCCAGTCCTGGGCGAGCAGGACGTCGAGCGACGCGTTCGCCACGGCCGCGGCGAACGGGTTCCCCATGAACGTGGGGCCGTGTGCGAGCACGGGCACCTCGCCGCGCGAGATCCCCTCGGCCACCCGGGAGGTGCACAGGGCCGCGGCGAGGGAGACGTACCCCCCCGTGAGGGCCTTGCCGACGCACATGACGTCGGGCGCGATCCCCGCGTGTTCGGTCGCGAACAGCCGCCCGGTGCGGCCGAACCCGGTGGCGATCTCGTCGAGGACGAGTAGGACGTCGTGCTCGTCACACGCCTCCCGCAGCACCCGCAGGTACGCGGGGGAGTGGAACGCCATCCCGCCCGCGCCCTGGACCACCGGTTCCACCACGACCGCGGCCAGCTCGTCCGCGTGACGCCCGATCAGCTCGCGCAGGTGCGCCGAGTACTCGGCCGACGGCTCCGCGTCGAACCCGGGCGGCGGGGCGTCCGCGAAGATCTGCTCCTGTAGCACACCGGACCATAGATGGTGCATACCGCCGTCGGGGTCACATACCGACATCGGCTGCCAGGTGTCGCCGTGGTATCCGCCGCGCCATGTGAGCAGCCGCCGCTTGCCCGGCCGCCCCAGCGAACGCCAGTACTGGAGGCACATCTTGAGCGCCACCTCGATCGACACCGAACCGGAGTCCGCGAGGAAGACGTGCCGCAGCGGCTCCGGCGTGATCTCGACCAGCCGCGCGGCCAGCCGCACCGCCGGCTCGTGGGTGAGCCCGCCGAACATGACGTGGCTCATCCGGTCCAACTGCGCGTGGGCCGCCTTGTCGAGCACCGGGTGCCGGTAGCCGTGGATCGCCGACCACCAGGACGACATGCCGTCCACGAGTTCGGTGTTGCCCTGCGCGGGCGCGGCGAGCCGTAGACGTACGCCCGAGGCGGACTCCACGACGAGCGGTTCCTGGCGGCCGGGCATCGGGCCGTACGGGTGCCAGACGTGCTGCCGGTCCAGGTCCAGCAGCACATCCACCGGCAGCGGTTCAGGCATTGGGCGGCAGGTCCGTCCCCGCACCGCGCCGGCGCACGGCGACCAGGTCCGTACGGGGACCCGCGCCCTGACCCGACACCGCACCGACAGGCTGAGCCGTAGCCGTAGCCGTAGCCGTAGCCGTAGCCGTAGCCGTCTCGGCCGGCTCGCCGTGTTCGCACGAACCGCACGCCGTGTCGTGCGAGCCGCAGGCCGAACCGGCCGCCGCGCGCGCCTCGTCGGTCCGCCGGTGCGCGGGCAGCGTCGTGGTCTGCGCGCCCTCCACCTCGAAGCCCGCGTCCGCGATCATGTCGAGGTCGGCCTGCCCGGCCTGCCCCTCACTGGTCAGGTAGTCGCCGAGGAAGATCGAGTTGACCAGGTGAAGCGCGAGCGGCTGCATGCTGCGCAGGTGCACCTCGCGCCCGCCGGCCAGCCGCACTTCCACGTCGGGGCAGACGAACCGCACCATCGCCAGAATCCGCAGGCAGCGCTGCGGGGTGAGGTTCCACTCCTTGGCCAGCGGGGTGCCCACGAACGGGATCAGGAAGTTGACCGGTACCGAGTCCGGGTCCAACGCCCGCAGTGAGAACACCACGTCCACCAGGTCCGCGTCGCTCTCGCCCATCCCCGCGATCAGCCCCGAACACGCCGACAGCCCCGCCGCCTGCGCCTGCCGCACCGTGTCCACCCGGTCGGCGTAGGTGTGCGTCGTGGTGATGTCCGCGTAGGTGCCCTCCGACGTGTTGAGGTTGTGGTTGTACGCGTCCGCGCCCGCGGCCCGCAGCCGCTCCGCCTGGTCGCCGGAGAGCAGGCCCAGGCACGCGCACACCTCCACGTCCTCGTTGCCGTCCTTGATCGCCTCGATGGTCTTCGACACCCGGTCCACGTCGCGGTCGGTCGGACCGCGCCCGCTTGCCACCAGGCACACCCGCTTCGCGCCCCCGGACACCCCTGCGGTGGCCGCCGCAACCGCCTCGTCCGGCTTCAGCCAGGTGTACTTGAGGATGTCGGCCTTCGAGCCGAGCCGTTGCGAGCAGTACGAGCAGTCCTCCGGGCACAGGCCGGACTTGAGGTTCACCAGGTAGTTGAGCTTGACCCGGCGGCCGAACCACTGCCGGCGCACCCGGCCCGCCGCGGCCACCACGTCCAGCAGTTCGTCGTCGGAGGTCGCGAGCACCGCCAGCGCCTCGTCCCGCGTCGGCGGTTCGCGCCGCAGACCCTTGCCCACCAGTGCCGTCAGCAGATCCATGCCCGCAATCCTCGCGTACGGCGGCGGGCCGGGCCAATGGCGCACCGGACAACATCAGCGGCCTGGTATGTGTGCATCACCACACCCGGTACCTGGGCGCTCACCCAGTACGTTGCTGGCGTGGACAGCGCATCTCAGCAGCACCGACGCCCCGAGGGCCCCTTCGGATGGCTCACCGCCCAGGACCAGGTGCGGCGGGCCGCCGGGCTGCGCCGCGAACTGCGGCCCCGTACGGCCGACTCGCCGCTGCTGGACCTGGCCGGCAACGACTACCTCGGCCTGACCCGCCACCCGGAGGTGGTCCGGGCCGGCGCAGACGCCTGCCTGCGGTGGGGCGCCGGCTCCACCGGCTCCCGCCTGGTCACCGGCAGCACCGCGCTGCATGCCGAACTAGAGGAGGAGATCGCCGCGTTCACCGGCTTCGAGGCGGCTCTCGTCTTCGCTTCCGGCTACGCCGCCAACCTCGCGGCCGTCACCGCGCTCACCGGCCCCGGCACCCTGCTGGTCTCCGACGCCGCCAACCACGCCTCCCTGATCGACGGCTGCCGCCTGTCCAAGGCCACGACCGAGGTGGTCCGGCACGCCGACCCCGAAGCCGTCCGCAAGGCGCTCGGCGCCCGCGACGCCGCCGATGCCGACGCCGTGGGCACCGCCGGGGCCGCCGACCGTCCGCAGGGCCCCGGCGGGCCCGCGTTCGTCGTCAGCGACGCGGTCTTCTCCGTCGACGGCGACGCGGCGCCACTGGCCGAACTGGCCGCCGCCTGCCGCGCGTACGGCACAGCTCTGCTGCTCGACGACGCGCACGGCCTGGGCGTCATGGGAGACGGCGGCCGGGGCAGCGCCCATGCGGCCGGGTTGGCCGGCGCGCCCGACGTGGTGTGCACCGCCACCCTCTCGAAGTCCTTCGGCGCCCAGGGTGGGGTGGTGCTCGGCCCGGCCGTCGTGATCGAGCACCTCGTCAACGCGGCCCGCACCTTCATCTTCGACACCGGCCTCGCCCCGGCCGCCGTCGGCGCCGCGCTGGCCGCGCTGCGGCTGCTTCGGCGCGAGCCGGAACGGGCCGCCCGTGCCCGGCAGGTGGCCCGGGACTTCCACCGGCTGCTGACGGAGCGCGGCCTGGACGCCACCGTGCCCGACGCGTGCGTGGTGTCCGTGCGCGCGCCCTCGCCCGACAGCGCCCGCGCCTGGGCGGCGCGCTGCCGGCACGAGGGCCTGGCGGTCGGCTGCTTCCGTCCGCCGTCCGTGCCGGACGGGATCTCCCGGCTGCGGCTGACCGCGCGATGCGACCTGACCGGCCCTCAGATCCACCGCGCGGTCGACGTCATCGCCGGGACCGCTCCACCGCACTGAGCGGCCCGTCCGTGGCCAGATCGCGGACGAAGTCGCTCCACGCCTGCGGGGCGAACAGCAGCGCGGGGCCGCGTACGTCCTTGGAGTCACGGACCGCGGTCAGACCCGAGGGGAGCCTGGCGGCCTCCACACAGTTGTTCGCCGCGGTGCTGTGACTGCTGCGCCGCCAACTCGCGCCGCTAAGCGTCTCGCTGGAGGAAATAAAACGGGGCAGCGTTGTCATGAAACCTCTTTACGGATGCCGTTGATCATTTCAGCCGACTCTTCCCTGTGAAGAGCGCGGCCACTCAATCGGGCGAACGCTGCTCCGTACGCCGCGATGTCCTCTTTCCGATCGACGTAGAGACTACTCGTCAAATGGTCGACAACCACCACGTCGAGATCGGCAATGCGCGGATATGAGAAGATGACGAAAGAATTCGTCACCCCTTGGTGCCCGCCGGCGGCGAACGGGAGCACCTGCAACCGCACCTGGGGCAGCTCCATCGCCTCGCGCAGCCGCAGCAGTTGCTCCGCCATCACCTCCCGGCCGCCCACCCACCGGCGCAGCACCGACTCGTCGAGCACCGCCCACAGCTCGAGCGGCCGGTCCTGGCGCAGGACGGCCTGCCTGGCTATCCGTACGTCGACGAGCGCGTCCACCTCGCGTTCGCTCAGATGAGGCATCACGTCCCGGGTCAACGCGCGGGCGTACGCCGGGGTCTGGAGCAGCCCCGGCACCACGCTGTTCTCCATCGAGCGGGCCCGGCTGGCGCCCGTCTCCAGGGTGATGAAGTCGCGGTACTCCGCGGGCAGCACGTCGCGGAAGTCGTGCCACCAGCCGCGCTGGTAGCCGCGCCCGGCGAGGGTCGCCAGCAGGTCGCGCAGGTCGCGGTCGCGTACCGCGTACACGTTCAGCAGCACCTCCACGTCCTCGGGGCGCACGCTGCTGCGGCCGGTCTCGATCCGGCTGACCTTCGACTGGTGCCAGCCGGCCAGTCGGGCCGCTTCCCCGCTGGTCAGTCCGGTCAGATCGCGTAGCCGGCGCAACTCCTCGCCGAGCCGGCGCCGGCGTACGGCGGGGACTCGTTCCATGATGTCTAGCGCCTCCTGGGCCGAAGTGGTGCAGTCGTCGTCCGTCGCGAACACTGCGATACGACAGTGTGCCGACCAAATGCGTTCTCACGTAGCAGAGTTCACCGTTTTGAGCGACAGATATATGCATTGCGCGCTCGCCGGTCCGTAATGGCGGCACGATGGATGACACTCTGGCGCGAATCAGCCGCATCCGGACCCGGACGTACGGACCTCCGTACGCGCCGGCGTCCGGACCCGGCGGGAAAGGGAACAGCGTCACCATGGCTGACCTTCAGGAAGCATCCGTCACCCTGCCGAGTGACCCCGCATCGGTGTCCGCGGCCCGGGCCTACGTGTGCGCGCGGCTCGCCGAGTGGGGGCTGCCGCCCGACGCGTCGACCCTGGACTCCGTCCGTCTGGTCGTCTCCGAACTCGCCACCAACGCGGTGCTGCACACCTCCGGCCTGTCGCCCAACTTCACCGTGGACATCCGTCTGGAACACAGCGAGCACTTGCACATCGGGGTCACCGACTCGCACCCGCGCTGGCCGCAGCGCCTGCCCGGCGCCGTCCAGCAGGACAACGGGCGCGGCATGGCGATCGTCCGCCACCTCATCGCCGAGTCCGGCGGGAAGTTGCGGATCATCCCGACCTGCGACGGCGGCAAGACGGTCTGGATCATGATCCCCTGGGCGATCCCCGTGATCTGACGCGTCGTCCCCAAAGGTCCGCCGCGCGCCTCACGCGTCCACCCGGTCCGGGGACGGGACGCCTGGGGACAGCCGGTCCGGGGACGGCACCAGCAGGGCCTCGGCGCCGACCGGGGTGAAGCCGGCGGCCAGAAAGGCACGCAGGCTCGCCGCGTTGCCCGGGGCGATCTGCGCCCACACCGGCCCGCCGTCCGGCGCCAGATGGCGCGCGGCCAGGGCCAGCGAGCGCCCCAGCCCCCTGCCGCGCGCCCGCGGTTCGACCTCCACGGCCGCCTCCCAGCGGCCGGCGACACCGCGACCGAGCAGCAGCGTCGCGCCGGGTACGGTCCAGGCGCGCACGCCGTCGCGGTGCCGCAGCGCGCGCACGATCCGCGGATGCGAGCGGTCGGTGGTCTCCTGGAGCGCGGGCCCGGGCGGCGGACCCGGCAGCGGAGCCGCCACCGTGAGGACGTCGATGTTGTTGACCTGGCGGCCGGAACGGGCCGCGAGCGCGCTCAGGAACGGCGGGTTGAGCGGCGCCGACAGGTCGTCCGCCGGCAGCAGGTCCCGCAGCGCCGTGCCGCCGTCGCCGTCGTCCAGGTCGTCCGGCCCCGCGCCCAGGTCCGTGAACACCACGGTGTGCGCGGTGAACGCGATCACCCCGGCATCGCGGGGCGAGGGCTGCGGTACGAACACGACGGTTCCGTCGGGCGAGGGGAAGGCGCCGCGCGCGGCATCGGCGAGCAGGCGGGCGAGTTCGGTGGATCGGGTCATCCCCGCATTCTCGCTCCCGGCAGGGGAGCGGTCCCCGGGCGGTCCCGGCGGCCGTGGCCCGCGGGGCCGGCTGCCGGCACGTCAACTCCGCGCCTGCACGCGGTCGTACGAGTCCGCCCGACGCGTGGACTCGCCTACGATCGGGTGACGTTCAGCGGTTCCGGCGCCCGCCACCGGCACCCTACGTCCATGATCATGAACCGAGTCCGGTCGCTCGCCGCGGCCGGCGCGCTGACCCTCACCGCCGTTCTCGCCACCCAGACGTCCTCCGGTGCGGCGACGGCGGCCCCGACCCGGGCGCCCGAAGTGCCCTCCGCTGCCGCGGACTTCTGCCCTGTCGTCCACGACCCGCTCTTCGCCGCCGCGGACCGCAGCGTCGACGTGGACCGCATCGTCCCCGACCCGCCGACGTACCGCCGCACTTGCGGCGAGCTGTACCGCGCGGACGGGCGTGCGCCCGCCGTGGTCTTCCACGACGGCTTCCAGCCGAAGGCCCCGCAGGACGGGCAGTACGACCTCGCCGCCTACGTCGAGGTCAACCAGCCGTCGCCGTTCGTCAGCACCAGCTACGACCACGACCTGTACAAGCAGTGGAAGTCGGCCTACAACTACTACATCGACGCGCCCGGCGGGATCGACGTCAACGCCACGATCGGCGACACCCACAAGTGGGCCGACCAGCATGAAGTGGCCTTCACCGGCGGCATCGACCGCCGCTTCATCGTCGGCGCCTGCCCGGTGGACAAAGCGACAAAGAGCGAAGTCCTCGCCGACTGCGTCCGCAACCCCTTCTAC